>JANWXR010000229.1 GCA_025057205.1 Anaerolineales bacterium
GAGCGCCGCGCCCGCCGCTTGCTGCCCAACGTCCGCTCGCTCGTCACCCACCTCGAGCCGCTGATCACACACCTGCCGGACGAGGCCGGCGGCATCGCCGACCGTGCCGACCTGCGCCGCCGCATCCGCGAGGCCGCCGACGAGCTGGCCGGGGTCGGCGCCTGCCACGACATCCGCCTGCACAACGTCGCCGGCCACCTGACCGCTACGCTGCATGTCACCCAACCGGCACGCCAGCCGCTGACCGATGCCCATGCATTGGCGGAAGCCATCGAGCGCGCGCTGCACGCCCGCGAGCCGAGTTTGCATCGGGTTGTCATCCATGTTGAGCCGCCGGAGGGGGAGAGCTAGAAAGTAGAAAGTAGAAAGTAGAAAGTAGAAAGTAGTATGTCTCTGCCTGTCGTCAATCTGACTCAGGTCGCGGCTGGGCTGGAGAGGCCGTTCATGCTCCAACCGCTGGCGCGCGTGGCTCAGCTGGTGGTCAGCATCTATATCTGCCAGGGCGAGCTGGAATGGCACAAACATCTTGACGAAGATGAGCTTTTCCTAACGCACGAGGGCCACATCATGCTGGAGACCGACCGCGGCAACCTCAGCCTGATGCCCGAAGAGCTGGCGGTCGTGCCCAAAGGCGTGTATCACCGCTCGCGCTCCGAACAGCGCTCGGCGGTTGTGCTTATTCGGCCCTTCACCTTCACCGAACGGCTCAACGGTCACCGGCATTTCTACAGCACCGACGCCGACCCACCACTGGAGAAGGTGCGCCTGGCGCGCCTGGCGCCCGCTCTCACCACACCCTTCCGCCCGACGGCGCTGGCTCAGGTCGAAGACTTCGAGTTGCTCTTGGCGATGGGACGCGGCCAATCCGACGTGCTGATGGCCCCCGACTACGGTGCGCTCTGGTTGGTGGTGCGCGGCCCGCTGCGCGTCGAGCTGGCCCACGACGACGTGACCGAGTTGAATGCGGGCGACCTCACCGGCGTGCCACCCCGAACGCGCTACCGGCTCATCTGCCGTGAACCGGCGCTGCTGCTCACGCTTCAGAGGGTGGAGGGGTGAGGATTGGAGATTAGAGATTGGAGATTGAAGATTGAAGACTGAAGACTGAAGATAGAGTCTTCAGTCGTTAGTCATCAATCATCAAGGAGGGGTGTCGGCGTCAGCGCAGGCGCGCCCAGGTCGGTGGCGAATTTCTTCAAATAGGCTTCGGCCTCGGCCAGCGAGGCGTTGAGGGGTGTATCAGCCACCACAATCCGGATCGGCACATCCAGCTCCACCGGCACGCTGGCTGAGATGGGCACCGTCAGTTTGATGGGGAAGGTGGTTTCGAACTTGACCGGGATCACTGTTTTGACCGGCAGGCTGAGCGTGCGCGAGCCGATGAAGGGCACCTCAATGGGCACATCCACGAACGTGTCAATCGGCAGTTGCGTATCTATCGGCACGGTCAGTCGCTCGTTGATGGGCACAGCAACTTGCACCGGAACCGTTTCATTGACTTGGACGGTGTACGTCAGCGTGCTTGCGCGTAGGCGGCCCAGCGACATGGCAATCGTTTGCGCCGTTTCCGCTGCCTGCCGCCGCACGTTCAACAAACCGGCAATCAGCCCAACGTTCAGCGCCAGCGAGACCAGCGCGACTGCCCACAACGCCCAGTAATTCCAAGTGCGTGACGTCTGCATGGTTTTGTCCTTTCGCTAATGGCTCTCCTGGGTTTGATAAGAGCTTTGCCTCCTCAGGAGGCCAAATCGCCACGGCTTTCTCAAGGCTGCGCCGAGTATACCGGCAAATTGTGAGGCTGGTGGGGCAATGATACACTCGACCGGCGCTTGCCACTTCATGGTGATGACCAAGGAGATCGTGAATTCATGTTGACGATTGCGGACTTCGCCCAACACACCGGCGAGATGGTCGAAATGCTCAAGCAGTTCATCGAGATTGAGTCGCCCTCGACCGACAAGGCGGCGGTGGACCGTCTGGGCGCAGTCATCGCCGGCGAGCTGCGCAAGCTGGGCGCGGTTGTGACGGTGGACGAACAAACGGCCGTCGGCAACAACCTGTACGGGCGCTGGGGCGCAACAGGTCGGGACGGCCTGCTGCTCTTGTGTCATCTGGATACCGTGTATGACCTCGGCACGCTGGCGCGCCAGCCTGTCCGCGAGGCCGACGGCAAGCTCTACGGCCCCGGCGCCGTTGACATGAAAGCCAGCTTCGTGCTGGCGCTGACGGCGCTGAGGCTGTTGCGGGCCAACCGGCTGTGGCCGGAGCGCCCGGTGACCGCGCTCTTCACCTCCGATGAGGAGATCGGCAGCGTTCATTCGCGCCCGCTCATCGAACGGCTGGCGCGCGAGTCGGCGCTGGTGCTGTGCCTGGAGCCGTGCCTGCCCGACGGCTCGCTCAAGACTGCCCGTAAAGGCATCGGCGAGATGGTCATCACAACCCGGGGCCGCGCCGCACACGCCGGGGCCGACCACGAGAACGGGCGCAATGCCATCGAGGAGCTGGCCCATCACATCCTGGCGGCGCAGGCTCTCACTGACTACGCGCGCGGCACTACCGTCAACGTGGGTATGGTCAGCGGCGGCACGCGCTCCAATGTGGTGCCGGACGAAGCGCGCGCCGAAGTGGATTTTCGCGTGGCCAGCCTC
>JANWXR010000022.1 GCA_025057205.1 Anaerolineales bacterium
CCGGCGGGCGTGCGGCTGCGCGTCGGCCTCACCGGTCTGACCATGGCCGAATACTTCCGCGACCAGGGTAAGGATGTGCTTGTCTTCATTGACAACATTTTCCGCTACGTGATGAGCGGCTCGGAGGTCTCGGCGCTGCTAGGCCGGCTGCCGAGCGCCGTGGGCTACCAGCCGACGTTGGCCAACGAAATGGGCGAGCTGCAGGAGCGCATCACCTCCACCAAGAACGGCTCCATCACTTCGATGCAGGCCGTGTATGTGCCGGCGGATGATTACTCCGATCCCGCGCCGGTGGCCGTGTTCACGCATCTGGACGCGACGCTTGCGCTCGAACGCTCCATCGCCGAGAAGGGCATCTACCCGGCGGTAGACCCGCTGGCCTCCACCAGCCGCATCCTCGACCCGAACATTGTGGGCGAGGAACATTACAACACAGCCCGCGAGGTGCAGCGCGTACTGCAGCGTTACAAGAACCTGCAGAACATCATCGCCATCCTGGGCGTGGACGAGTTGAGCGAGGACGACAAAATTCTGGTGGCGCGCGCCCGCAAGATCGAGAAGTTCTTCAGCCAGCCGTTCGTCACCGCCGAGCAGTTCACCGGCATCAAGGGCGTGTACGTCAAGCTCAAGGACACGGTGGCCTCCTTCCGCGCCATCCTCGACGGCGAGGCCGACGACCTGCCAGAAGAAGCCTTCCGCTACGTCGGCACCATCGAGGACGCGCGGGCCAAGGCGGCCAAGCTGGCCGAAGGCTGATTTGTCCGATAGCCGAGTAGTCAGGTAGTCATGTAGTCAGGTGGTCAGGTAGTCCGACCACGTGACCACTCGGCTACTCGACCAACCGACCAACATGCCAATCCGCTGCGAGATCGTTTCTCAGGACCGAAAGGTCTTTGAAGGCGACGTGGACATCGTCGTTGCGCCGGGGGCCGATGGCGAAATGGGCATCCTGCCGCACCATGCGCCTTTGCTGACCGCACTCAAGACCGGCGTGCTCAAGGTGCGCATGGGCGGGCGCGAGGAATTGTTCGCCATCTCCGGCGGCTTTATGGAAGTGCAGCCCGATCTGGTGACGGTGCTGGCCGACGCTGCCGAGCACTCGGATGAGATTGATATCGCCCGTGCCGAGGAAGCGCGCCGCCGAGCCGAGGAGTCGCTCAAGAACGCACCGCGCGACTCAGAAGCCTTCCTCAAGGCCGAGGCCGCCTTGCGCCGCTCCAATCTGCGCCTCAGCGTTGCGCGCAGACGCCGCGCACCGGGTCCGATGGGCAGCGGCGACGAGCTGCGCTGAGCGGGTGCCCCCTCGCTATGCCGTTATTTCGCCGGGAACTCGGCATTGACCTAGGCACGGTCAACGTGCTCGTGTGTGAAGGCGGGCAGATCGTCCTACACGAGCCAAGCGTCGTCGCCATCTCCATCCGCGAGCAGAAGGTTCTGGAGATTGGCCAGGCGGCCAAGGATATGTACGGCCGCGCGCCGGAGACCATCGAGGTCAGCCGCCCGCTGCGCGACGGCGTTATTGCCGACTACGACGTCACCGTCAGCCTGCTCAAGTACGTCATCGAAAAAGTTTGCGGGCCGTTCCGCCTGTTCCGGCCCAAGGTCATCATCACCGTGCCCTACGGCGTGACGAGTGTGGAGAGCCGCGCCGTGCAGGAGGCCGCGGTGGAGGCCGGCGCCAGCGAAGCCTTCCTGCTGCCGGAGCCGCTGGCGGCTGCCTACGGGGCCGACCTCTCCGTGCAGACGCCAACAGGCAGCCTGGTGGCTGTGCTGGGCGGCGGTGCTGCCCAGGCGGGCGTAGTCTCGATGAACAGCCTGATTGCGGCAGATGCGGCGCGCGTCGGTGGGCTGCGGCTGAACGAGGCCATTGCCAGCTATGTGCGCAAGAAGTATGGTCTGCTGATCGGCGACTCGACTGCCGAAGAGATCAAGCTGAACATCGGGGCCGCGTTGCCACTGGATGAAGAGGAGAGCCTCGAGATCCAAGGCCGCGATCAGGTGAACGGCTTGCCGCGTGCTATTACCCTGACGACCAGTGAAGTGACCGAAGCCCTCCATGAGCCACTTGGTCTGATGGTGGGTGTGGTCAAGGGTGTGCTGGAGAAAACGCCACCTGAGTTAGCCTCGGACATCATCGAGCGGGGCATGATGCTGTGCGGCGGCACGGCCCAGCTGCGCGGCATTGACCGACTGATGACCAAAGAGACCGGCATCCCTGCCTACGTGGCTGAGAATCCAGTAGCCTGTGTGGCCCTGGGCGCAGGCCGGGCCTTTAAGCACCTCGACGTGCTGCGGCGCATCCTGCCGTGACCGTAATGACTGCCTGCCCGCCGAAAAGAAAAGCCCGCCTTGCGCGGGCTGTTTGTTTCATGGCGTTGCCGCTCTTCATTCCCGTCCACGTGGCATTGAGCCGAAGAGCGCCTTGAGCACATTCAGCGAGTCGTTGTGAACGACCGCGAGCACCTCGTCGCCCTCCTCGAAGGTCATGGTGCCGCGTGGGATGAGCATCTTGCCTTTGCGAATTATGGCGGCGATCACACACTCGTTCGGCAAGGGCAAATCCTTGAGCGGGACGCTAAGCATAGGTGACTGCGGCGGCAGTTTCTCCTCGACGATGGAGTATTCGCCGCGTCGCAGCTTGAGCAGCATCATCATGTCGCCCAGCGACATTTCTTCCTCGATGAGCTTGGCCATCACGTCGGCCTGATTAAGCGCCACATCGATACCGAAGTCTTGGTTGAAGAGCCAGGCATTGCGTGGATTGTTGACGCGCCCAATGATGCGCCGCACGCCGAACTGAATGCGTCCCAGCGCGGCGATGACCAGATTATCGGCATCGTCTGGCGTGACTGCGGCTAGCACGTGCGCCTCGCGGATGCCGGCCTGCTCCAGCACATTCGGGTCGGTCGGGTCGCCCTCCACGATGATCTCGGTGGGCAACTCGCGGTGTAGGTTGGCGATGGTGGCTGGCCGGTTTTCGACGAGGCGGACATCGTGGCCTTGCGCCAGGAGCAGCTCGGCCAAGTGGGAGCCGGTGCGTCCGCCGCCAGCGATCATGACACGCATAAGGTCCTCTGAGAGTTAGTGATGGTTTAGGGTGATTCGGAGCGCTTCGGCGGCGGAGTCGGTCACGCTCACTTGGAGCAGGTCGTGTGTTTGTAGAACAGTATCCGGCGTTGGCAGGAAGGCGTGTCCGCCGCGCGTCAGTGCCAGCGCCAGTGCGCCCTGTGGCGGGAGCACGTCGCTGATGCGTCGCCCGTTCCATTCTGATGGCACTTCCAATTCATACACCTGCACCTCACCGCTGCCCACGCCGTGCAGATGGCGCATGCCCGGGCGCAGGATAAGCTCCTCGATGCGCTGCGCCGCCCAACTGGACGAAGCAATGGTTTGCAGGCCAAGCTTTTGGTAGACCGGCGCGCGCCGCGGGTTATAGACGCGCGCCACCACGCGCGGCACGTTGTAGATTTGCTGCGCCGTGCGGGCTACGACGATGTTGACGCTGTCGGACGATGTGACGGCGGCCAGCGCATGCGCCTGGTGAATACCCGCCCGCTTGAGCGCCTCCCGGTCCATACCGTCGCCCTGGACGGTGCGACCTGTGAACTCCGGACCCAGCCGCTGTAGGGCCTGGGCATTGGCGTCCATCACCGTCACCCGGTGCTGTTTGCAACAGAGCGAGATCGCCAGCTCCGTGCCCACGCGCCCGCAGCCGACAATGATAATGTTGTGCTGGTCTTGGATGGTCATAGGGTTGGACGGGGAGGCAGGGGATAGAAGAGAAAGAAACTGCGGTCCCTCTCAACTCTCCCGTGCGCCCCCAGACTACTCATGCTCGATATGATATGGCACCTCGGTGATAACGACATCGCGTAAGCCGAGTAGGCCGATTTGCAAGGCAAAGGCGGTCTGCATGTGCAGGAAATTGTGGATGGCGCGCTCCGGCACGAACTGGGGCACTACCACCGTGAGGAGTTCACCGGGCTGGCGCCGACGGGCGACCGAGCGGAGGTAATCCAGAAGCGGCTCGATGAGCGCGCGATAGGGCGAGGGGATGACGACGAGACGCACGCCATCACCCCAGGTCTCCCATCTGGCGCGCACCTTCTGCTCCTCCTCCGGGTCAAGCGCAACGTGCACAGCGGTCACATCCGGCGAGAGGGCGCGGGCGTAGTTGAGCGCGCGCAGGGTGCCGCGATGTACGTCGCCGATGGTCAGGATAACGCGGTGCCGGCGCGGGCGCATCGGCGCACCGAAGGCGTCCAGCGAGAGCTGCCTGGCGACGCGCCGGTAGTGGCGGTTGATGCCAAGAAACATCACAACGAGGGCGGGGATGACAATGACGACGATCCAGGCGCCGGCCAAGAACTTGGTGATGGCGAAGATCCACATCACCACAAAGGTGCAGATGGCACCGAAACCGTTGATGGCTAGCTTGAGCTTCCAGTGTGGATCGTGTTCCAGGTGCGAGGCAATTTGCTCGCGGACCTCGCCGGGTTTGAGCTGGCCGCTACGCCACCAGCGCATGGCCATGCCGGCCTGGGACAGCGTGAACGACATGAAGACGCCAACGGCGTATAGCGGGATGAGGGCGGTGGTGCGCGCCTGAAACACGATAACAAGCAGCGAGGCCGCCGTCGCCAGCGCCAGAATACCGTAGCTGAACACCAGCCGGCTGCCGCGATACATCAGCTGTTTGGGCAAAAAGCCATCGCGCGCCAGGAAGGCGCTCAGTCGGGGAAAATCGGCGAAGGCGGTATTGGCGGCCATAATCAGGATGAGCGTTGCGCCGCCCAGCAGGGCGAGGTGAAGCGGGCTGCCGCTTCCGAACACTGCCATACCCAGCTGCGATACGATGGTTTGGGTATGCGAGGGCACCGCTTCGATCTCGTGCGCCAGAAACGTCATGCCGAGAAAGATGGTGGACAGGATGGCGCTCATCCAGATCAGGGTGATACCGGCGTTGCGGCTGCGCGGCTGCTTAAAGGCCAGGATGCCGTCGCTAATGGCTTCGATGCCGGTGAGGGCAGCACAGCCGCTGGAGAAGGCGCGCAGGACGAGGAACAACGTGAGCGCTTCGGTGCTCTCGACCGCCGGGTGAATGCCCTCGACGTGCCGCAGCGCACCGGTGAAGTACTGGAAGAAACCGGTGCCCAGCGTCAGGAACATGGTGGCAACGAAAAAGTAGGTTGGGATGGCAAACGTCGTCCCGGACTCTTTGACGCCACGCAGGTTGACCACCGTCATCACCACGATGAAGGTTACTGCCATCGGCACGCGCCAGGGGTCAAGCTGAGGGAAGGCCGCGATAATCTGTGCTACGCCGGCGGAGATGGAAACGGCCACAGTCAGGATGTAATCCGTCCACAACGCTGCCCCGGCAGCCAAGGCGGGGCGGTCGCCGAGGTTATCACGGGAGACGATGTACGCGCCACCACCGTTCGGGTAGGCATAGAGCGTTTGTTGATACGAGATGGTAACAATCGCCAACAGGCCAACGATGGCGAGGGAGATAGGAAGGGAGAGCGAGAAGTAAGCCGTCCCTGCCAGCGCCAGCACGACCAAGATTTCTTCGGTGGCATAAGCGGTGGACGAGAGTGCATCCGAAGCGAAGACTGCCAGGCCGACTTTCTTGCTGACGGTTTGATGCGGCGCGGCTGCGGTGGGCAAGGGTCGGCCGATCAGCCAGCTTAGCCAGGAGCGGCGCGGCACGTCGGCCTGCGAGGAACGAACCGTAAACTGTGTCATGTTGCCAAAGGATACTAGACCGGACAAAATAAAGCCCGCACCACTACGACCGTCGCTGTGGGCGGACGCCGTTGATGCTACTTCCGAAGAGGGAGGGTGTCAAGGCATGGTAGAAAAAGTGGAGAAAAGATGGAAGCAGCTATTCAGAGCGTGGCCGCGAACTCCATGATGGCATTGACCAGGGGGGTGTTGGCCTGCCCGAAGACGAGCGGCACGCCCTGCGCCACCGCACTCGCCTGACCGGCGTCAAACGGCGTTACCGCATCCACCGCCCGACCCAACGCCTTCTCCACCGCTGCTCGGGAAACCTGGCCTTCGTGATTGGGATAGTTGAGGATGACCTTCACCTGTTCGTCAAAGACGCTCAGTGAGGGCAGGGCGCGCAGCGTGGCGACGGCCGTCTGTACCGAGCCGACTTCTGGGCTGACCACCAGCACGGCGTACCGGCAGACGCTCAGGGCAACGCAAGTCGCATCATCCAGTGCCGGTCCGCCATCTACTACAATGTCGGCAAAGGAGCTGCGCAGCTGCGTCAACAGCGCCTGCGTGCCCTCGACGGATAGGCTCCCGCGAATAGGCTTTAACGGCGCCGCGATCAGGAACAGTCCGGAGTCGTGCCGGATGACCGCCTGCGCCACAGCCCGCGAGTCGACGTCGGCCGGCAGATCGGCCCAGGTGACCTGTACGCGGGCCCGCAGGTGAATGGTCACATGGCCGACGGAGGGGTTCAAGTCCAGCAGACAGACGCGCCGCCCACTGCGATGCAGGGCGCCGGCCAGATTGACCGCCAGCGTGGTCTTCCCCATGCCACCGCGCAGACCGAGGAAGACGATCACGCGTCCCGTGGCCGTCGCTGCGGCCACCGGTGCCGAGATAGGTGTAGCGGCCTTGATAGCGGAGTTGGTGGGCAGAGGGCGCTCCGGGCGCGGGCCGGCCAAAATCTCGGTGATGCGGTCGGCCAGCTCCCGATTGTTCACCGGCTTGGTCAGGTAGGCGTCGGCGCCAGCTTCCTTGGCGCTCTCGCGGTCGGCAGGCTGGGTGCGGGCCGTCACCACCAGGATGGGGACGTTGCGGGTCGCGGCTTCTGTGCGCAGCCGGCGCGTCAGCTCATAGCCGTCCACATCCGGCATCATCAGGTCAAGGATGATCAGGTCGAATTTGTTGTTGGTGGCCTGAGTGAAGCCGTCTTCGCCGCGCGTGGCCAGCGACACGGTATGGTTCATCCGCGTCAGCATCAGCTTGAGCATCGAGCGGAAATCGGCGTCGTCGTCAATCAGGAGAATGTTGGCCATCAGGCCTTGCCTTTAGTCAGGACGCCCATACCGGTGACGAAGTCGCGGTTAAAGACCAGGGCGCCCGCCGAGAAGGGGGGCAGGTCAGGATGGGCGGTTGCGATAACGGTAGCGTTATACAGCATGGTGTAGCGCGCTGCGTTCAGTCCTACACCGCCGATCAGCAATGAGTCCGGGTCAATCCGGCTGGTAAATTCGGTGGTGCCGCGAATCTCGAACATCGTCGTGGTCAGATACACAGGCGCGCTCAGGATGCGACCAACGCCCGCGCGCAGATAGCCCTGTGGGCCGAGGTCCTCGCGGCGGTTGAGCAACGCCAGCACCAGGTGCGCTTTGACCAGATGAATCTCTTCGAAGTTAGCGACGATCTTGGTCGGCTGCTGCAGGCGCGAGAAGTAGGCGTTGCGCGCTAATAACAGCGAAGAGGTCGTATCGTTCAGCGTGCCGACTATACCGATAGGCCCAGGCTCAACCTGACAGGTAATGCGGTGTGTATCGGTGAGGAAATCAACGTGAAGAACTGTTCGGGTCGGGCCGCGTTCCGTCATAGTGGCGTGGCAAGTCCGGGCAATTCCCGGACAGGCCGTATTCTACTGAAAATAACGGACAAGTAAAACCCCGACGAAGTGGACGTGTGCACGCAAAGGTTGTCCGGGGAACGTGTTGACCCTTCGTCCTTCGGCGGGCTTCGCGAAGCGAAGCCACGCTCAGGCCGTCCTGCGCGGCGGGCATCCTGAGCGGACGCCGAGCGAAGCGAAGCGGCAGTCGAAGGACGCCTGCCGCTCTCCTGAGCGCGCTCCCCTAAGCGCGCTCTATGAGCGCGCTCATAGAGCGAAGCCGAAGGGTCAGGATGTGGCTGACATGTTTTGCTTGCACACGATGGTCAGCGTGGTGGGGCCGGCCAATGAGGGTCGAGGAGGATAAGCTGGTAAAGCATAGCATAGAGAGAGTTGAAGTGCGCTTGAGGTGAGCTTAACCCGGCTTGTGTTACAACGCCTGTGGAAAATAGACCGATGTCTGCTTCTCCCGACTTCCTGGAGCGGTTGCGGCGCCTCATGCCCGGCGAGGCCGTGCACATCGGCCACAGCTTCATCGTGCTGAATGTGGCCGGCGTGCGCCTGGCGCTGGACCCGGCCACCGAAAACGGCGAGTGCGCCGCGCCCTTTAGCAACTTGACCCTCACAGCGCGCACTCGCCTGCTCAGCTATCGCCCATTGGTCGAGCCGGCCCATGTCCCTTCTGCCGAGCAGCTGGCCGAGTGTGTGGATGTCGTGCTCTACTCGCACACCCACGCCGATCACTTCAACGCCGCCGTGCTGGCGAAGATGATGGCGGCCAATCCCCGGTTGCGTGTGTTTTGGCCGGCAGGAACACCGCGCCTGTTGTACGCGCCGCGCCGCCGGCTTTCTCGTGTTTGGAACCGCCTGCTGGCCTGGCTGGACACCTTTACCTGGGCCGACCGCGTGCCTGCGGGCTTGCGTGAATTCAGCAATGCCGTCCCACCGCGCCTGCGACTGGCGAATACGCGCGAGCTGGCCGACGGGCAAATGGTCGTGTTGCGTGAGGCGCCGCGCATCGAGTTGCACGCTTTCGAAGTCCGCCACCCGCGACCTTTGCTCTGGGTACGTTCGCCCTTCGAGGCGGCCACACCACCCGTGCTCGGCTACGAAATCGTCTTCGAGGCCGAGGGCGCGCGCCGCCGTTTGTTGCTGGTCGGAGAGACCGGTGCAGACCCCGAAGTGTTACATCGCATCTGGGCGGCGGGCGATGAGCTGGTGGGGTTGTTTCTGCCGGTGGATGAGCGGCTACGCCTGCCCATCATCCGTGCGCTCTACGAGTGGTACTTTCATGCTTCCCCGCACTTCCTCGCGCTGGCCGAGCGTTTGGCCGGTGACCGCGCCACCATTCATGGCCTGCACCACGGTTTATGGCTGTATACGCTCAACGCCGACGACGTAGCCGTAGGTCGGCGCCTGTTGCAGCGTTCCCGCCATGCACCGCGCGCCGCCGAAGCCGAGGTCGGTGCGCGCTTGGCCGAGAGCCGCGCCGCCCGCAACTTCGGCCTGACCGCGATGCGTCGCCTCGAACGCTTGATTGACGCGATCAGCCGCTACCCTCAGCGCGCAAACGACAAAGTGCGCCTCAATCCTCTGGGCCAGCCCTTCCGCTTCGGACAGGCCGGATAAGAACAGACGCGGCGCACTTCCACAGTGCGCCACGTCTGTCTACCTCGGTTGACTCAGATTTGATCTAAAGACGCAACTCTCCGGGACACCTGTAAAACTCTATCCGATTACTTCGGCGGCAGGATGACGGTGTCAATCACATGGATGATGCCGTTGCTGGTCGGGATGTCGGTCGCGGTGACGCGGGCGTTGTTGATGCGCACCGTCCCGCCGGAGACGCTGATGCTGACCGGCGCGCCCTGCAGCGTCGTCGCCGAAGTCAGGTTGACCACCTGCGCTGCGCGCACGTCGCCACTGACCACATGGTAGAGCAGGATGTTGCTCAGCGCTGCCGGGTCTTTGAGCAGAGCAGCCACCGTGCCCGCCGGCAGCTTGGCGAAGGCGGCGTCGGTCGGCGCGAAGATGGTGAAGGGGCCGGAGCCGCGCAGCGCGCCCTCCAAACCGGCGGCTTTGACTGCCGTCACCAGCGTGGTGAAGTTGCCGTTGAGCGTGGCGACATCGAGCACATCTAGCGGCGGCAGGATGACGGTGTCAATCACATGGATGACGCCGTTGCTGGCCGGGATGTCGGTCGCGGTGACGGTGGCATTGCCATTGAGCACAACCTTGCCGCCGGATACCGCGATGCTGATCGGCGAACCCTGCAGCGAGGTGGCCGACGACAGGTTGACTACCTGCGCGGCGCGCACATCTCCACTGACCACGTGGTAGAGCAAAATCTTGCGCAGCAGGTCAGGGTTGCGCAGCAGGATGTTGATGGTGCGCGAGCCGAGCTTGGCGAAGGCGGTGTCCGTCGGCGCGAACACGGTCAGCGGGCCGGAGCCGGAGAGCGCATCCACAAGGCCGGCGGCCTGTGCGGCGGCGATGAGCGTGTTGAACGTGCCGGCGCCGGCAGCGCGACCGACGATGTTGGGCGTCGGGATGACGAGCTGCTGGCCGGGGAGGATGACTTCACCGCGCAGGTTGTTGGCGGCGCGCAGGTCGGCGACGGTGACGGTGAACTGGCGCGCAATGCGGCTCAGGCTGTCACCGGCCTTCACGGTATACGTGTTTGCACCGGCGGGCGCGGACGGTGCGGGCGCTGCACCACCTGCCGCCAGGGATGGCGGTAGGATAACCGTGTCAATCACATGGATGACGCCGTTCGACGCGGTGATGTCCGTAGCGATGACGTTGGCGTTATTGACCTTCACCTTGCCGTCAGTGAGGCTGATAGCGATGCTCTCGCCCTGGAGCGTGGTCGCGGACGTCAGGTTGACCACCTGCGCTGCGCGCACGTCGCCGGCCACCACGTGATACAACAGAATGTTGCTGAGCGCTTTCGGGTCGGCCAGCAATGCATTGAGCGTGGCGCGCGGGAGCTTGGCGAACGCGGCGTCGGTCGGCGCGAAGACGGTCAGCGGGCCAGGCCCGTTGAGCGCATCTACCAGTCCGGCGGCCTTCACGGCGGCGACCAGCGTATTGAAGTTACCGGCGCCGATAGCGCGGCCAACGATGGTGACGTTCGGGATGATGAGCTTCTGGCCAGGGAAGATCACATCATTCTTCAGTTTGTTCGCGGCGCGCAGGTCGGCCAGCGGGACAGCGAACTGCCGGGCAATGCGGCTGAGGTTATCGCCGGGCTTCACGGTGTAAGTCGTCTGCTCTTCGGCGAAACCGCTGCGCACGGGAGCGGCGAACGCCAGGGCGCCGGCCAGCAGTGCGGCGAGCAGGGCGATGTGAATGGCCCGGCTCAGGATGTGGGAAAGGACTTTCGACATGACGGTCTCCTCTTCTTGAAGGCGGTTGAGATAAGAGATTGGCGAAGTCGGGGCACGGGCCGCGCGTTACCCATTCCCGAGAGTATGGCTTCAAAGCTCTGTCGCCACTTTGCACAATCTGTACGCACGATTATTTCGTGAAACGGGAAAACGTCAATGCAATCTCACGAAATCTTTAGTTGTTGTAGAAGGATGAATGAAAGATGAAGCGAGATGAGCAGAAGGTGAGAGCTGCCGGTGCGGCGAGGGCGTCAGCTGGGCGCGAACAACACCCACCCGTCCGCGAAGCGCACCCAGTCTGCGTCTGCCGAGGCGACCGGCGGCGCGACCGCCCATTCCAGCGCCGCCCTCACCGTTAGCACGCCGGTGTCGGCTTGAATGACGAACGGCCCGAACGGCTCGGCGCCGCGCACGAAGTTGAAGGCGCGACGGGCAGGCCAATCGGCAGGGATGATGAGGTCGGGTGGCGCCGGGCGGGGCGCGTGGCTAACGCCCACGTCCGGTTGAGGCCGGCGCGGTAGCGCGCCTTGCCCGGCGCGGCGCAGCGCATCCACAAGTAGCTCCGCGCCCGCTTGCGCCGTGAGCGCTTCAGCCTCGGCGTAGCGCAGACCGTCGGGGAAGGGCACGGCGGCTTGCGCCACGATGTCGCCGGTGTCGGCGGACGCGTCCATGAAGTGCAGCGTGACGCCGGTGCGCGGCTCGGCGTTGCGAAACTGCCAGAACAGCGGCTCCGGGCCGCGATAGGCCGGAAGCAGCGAAGGGTGCAGGTTGAGGCAGCTCAGGCGGGGCGCGGCCAGCCACGGCGCCGGCAGCAGGCGCGGGAAGCAGGCCGTCACCAGCACGTCCGGCGCCAGCGCGTGCAGCAAGTTCAGCGTCTCCGGCGCACGCAAGCGGCCCACCTCCCAAACCGGCACGTTCGCTGCATGAGCCAAAGTCACCGTATCGTTTGCCATCAACGGCAATGCCGGCGGCTCCACCGGCTGAATGGCATGACGGCGTTCGCCGGGCAGGGGCGGCGGCGAAGGTATAATCACAACATCCGGTCGAAGGCCGGCCCGAAGCAGCGCCTCCAGCACTGTAGCCGAGAACACGCCGCGCATTCCAAGAAAGATCAATCGCATCTGAAGAAACCGAGGTCTGAAGCCTGAGTCTATTTTCGCTCAATTCGTGCAATTCGATGCTGAAGGAAGTGAGGCCTTTATGAGCGTCCGCATGGTTAAGTGTGTGAAGCTGGGGCGTGAGCTGCCCGGCCTGCCCAAGCCGCCGTTTCCCGGTGACCTCGGCAAGCGCATCTTTGAAAACGTCTCCCAGCAGGCCTGGCAGATGTGGCAGCAACAGTCCACCATCCTGATCAACCACTACGGCCTGAACATGGCCGACAAGCGCGCCCAGCAGTTTTTGCGCGAGCAGCTGGAGGATTTCTTCTTCGGCCCAGGCGCGCAGATGCCCGAGGGCTGGATCCCCGAAGACCAGGCGCCTACCGCGCCGGCAAAGGGAATGCCCGGCCCTCAAAAGAAGTGACCACGGCGCCTTGCGCATCCTGCTGATTGCCTGCTACGAGCTGGGACACCAACCGCTCAGCCTGGCCTGGCCGCTGGCCTTCCTCAAGCGCGCCGGGTTTGAAGCCGAGGCCTTCGACCTCTCCGTCCAGACCCTCGACGAGGCTGCGTTGCGGCGGGCCGACTTCATCGGCATCGCCGCGCCGATGCACACCGCGCTGCGCCTTGGTGCACGGGTCGCCGAGCGTGCCCGCGCCCTCAACCCGCACGCGCACCTGTGCTTCTACGGCCTGTACGCGCAGCTCAACGCACAACTACTGTTCGACCGCAAGCTGGCTGATAGCGTAATCGCCGGCGAGGCAGAAGCGACGCTGGTGGAGCTGGTGCGCGCCCTGAGCGCGGGCGACGATTGGAGGCGCATCAGAGGCGTGATGACCGCCGGGGCCCCGCCTGCGCCCGCGCTGACTCGTCTCTCTTTTCCCGCACCTGAGCGGGCCTCGTTGCCGCCGCTCACGCGGTATGCGCGGTATGTCTCGGGTTCCCTCACCCCGGCCCACACCCAATGGGGGAGGGAGTGGAGGGTGAGGGAAGAACTCGCCGGCTACGTCGAGGCCTCGCGCGGTTGCCTGCACACCTGCGCGCACTGCCCCATCGTCCCCATCTACAACGGGCGCTTCTTCGTCGTGCCGGCGGAGGTGGTGCTGGCCGACATCGAACAGCAGGTGGCAGCCGGCGCGCGGCACATCACCTTTGGTGACCCGGACTTTTTGAACGGACCGAAGCACGCGCTGCGGCTGGCGCGCGAGTTGCACGCACGCTGGCCGGCCCTAACGTTTGACTTCACGACAAAGGTCGAGCACATCCTGCAATACCGCGGGCTGTTCCCCGAATTCGTGCGGCTGGGCGCTACGTTCGTCGTCTCGGCCATCGAGTCCGTCAGCGACCGTGTGCTGCAACGCCTAGGCAAGGGCCATACCGCCGCTGACATCGAGGCCGCGCTTGAAATCCTCGATGACGCCGGCCTGGCGCTGCAACCCACGTTTGTCGCCTTTACCCCATGGACGACGCTGGAAGACTATCTGGCGCAGCTCGAATTCATCCGCGAGCGCGGACTGGTTCAGCATGTCCCGCCAGTGCAGCTCGCTATCCGGCTGCTGTTGCCACCCGGCTCGCCGCTGGTTCATGCGCCGGATGCCGCCGCATGGCTCGGCGAGTTGGATGCCGAAGCTTTCGGCTATCGCTGGTCACATCCTGACCCGCGTATGGATGCGCTGTATGTACAGGTCGCCGCGCGCGTGGCCGAAGCTCAGGCGTGCAACGAACCTTTTGCCGCAACCTTCGAAGCGGTGCGCCGGCTGGCTTACCGTATGGCCGGACGGACGCTCCCTTCGGATGTTTCTTTAGCGCAACGCCCCTCACCGCCGCGCCTCACCGAAAACTGGTTTTGTTGAGCAGAGCCAACCGCCGGTCAGGTTGACCGGCTGACGTCAATGCTCTGAAAAAGCGTTTCTGGCTCTCCCGGCCATAGCGGGGGTTGGTACACGGATGGCACGGATGAGCACGGATGGCGCAGAGCTTGCCTGCAAGAGTCCGTATCCGTTCGTCCTATCAGTGTGCGCCTTTCCCGGCGCGCCGTGGCGCGAGATGCTCGCCAAAGGTCATGCGCTTGCCGGGGTCAGGGCAAATTCGGGGACGAGGGTGAAGCGCAGGCAGCGGTGCGCCGCGCGAAGCGCAGCAACAACCGCCTCGGGCGTCTCGCCGCGCGCGAAGATGAAGCCGGGGTATCCGTTGCCGCCCTCCGGCAGGGGCGTGAGGGGATTATTCAGCGGCGCGGTGATTTCGACTTCTTCGATGAGCGGCACACGCCGCGCCTCCTCCACGCCGGCCACGGCCTTGAGCAGGCCTGCGCCGGGCACAGGAATCATCATCACGCCGCCGGCGCGGTCGTTGCGCAGCGGGGGCAGGGGCAAGCCACAGGCCTGACGTAGGATAAGCTCCTCGAGTGTCATCTCCTTGCTTTGCGCGAAGCGCAGCACGCGCGAGCACAGCCCGCCGATCGAGCGCGCGGCAACTTCCACGACCATGACGCTCCCGCGCTCAAACGGAGCGGGGAGAGGGGCGGCAGGGTCACCCACACGCAGCTCGGCATGCACCGGCCCCTCGCGCAGGCCGAGCGCCGCGCAGGCCTGCTCTGTTGTGCGCATGATGGTCTGCTGAGTCGCAGTTGGCAGGCGCGAGGGCGTGACGTAGATGGTCTCTTCAAAGAAGGGGCCGTCGAGCGGGTCGGGCTTGTCGAAGAGCGCCAGCACGTGCAGCCGGCCGCCGTCCAGCAGGCCCTCCAGCGCGACTTCGGCGCCGGGGAAGAAGGTCTCGACGATGAATTCGTCGCAGCCCGCTTTGGCGCAGATGGCCTGCAGCCGGCGGAAGCGCTCAACAAACTGTTGCGGGTCGTCGGCGCGCATCACGCCCTTGCTGGCCGAGAGCCGCGTGGGTTTGAGCACGCAGGGGAAGCCGATGCCCTTTTCGCCGATTTGCTCGATTACTTTTTCGGGGTCGGTGTCTATGAAGGAGACGTGGAAGCGCGGCGAGGGCACGCCGGCAGCGGCGAAGCGTTGGCGCATCCGGCCCTTGTCGGCAGCGGACTCGGCGGCGTCTGGCGCGTTGTGCGGCAGGCCGAGCGCGGCGGCGGCGCGCGCCGCCAGCACCACGCCCGAGTCGTCCATGCCCAGTACGGCGCGCAACGGGTGCTGCGCGGCGTATCTCTCGATGGCCTTTAGCGCGCGATTGTGGTCGCGGTAATCGAGCGCCAGGCAATCGGACATCCGCGGCAAGAACGGCGGTGGTACGTCCAGCCCCAGCACCACTTCCAAACCGAGCTTTTGTGCCGCATCGCTGAAGGCCTGATGGCGGTAGCTTCGGGCGGAAGCCAGTAAGAGTAGTCGCTCGCTAATTCGCACCCGCCTATTTTTTGTTCACGACCACGCTGACCACGGTCTGCTTGTCCGCCGGGTTGACGTTGATGTTCACGACGGCGTCACGATCGGCGCGCGTAAAGTTCAGCACCGCCAGCTCGCTCATCTCTATCGAACCATCTTCTTGGAACTCCCAACCATTGTCCGGCATGGCTTTCTTGTAAAACGCGACCACTTCGGCGAAGCTCAGCGACGTGGAATACGACAGGAGGTTCTCCATCGCAAACACGTTTTCCGTCTCGACGCCCTCTACTATTGGGATATCCGGCGGGGGTGTGCTCAGCCCGCTGAGGGCCTGCGTAGCCATGGCTTGGACGGTGGCGGCAATACCGTCGGGGCTTATTTCGGTGGCCATGGCCTGGGCAGTGCCGAACAACTCTCCGGCCTTGGCGGCCTCGGTGGCGATGGCCTGTGCCGTGGCCATGGTTGGGTTCTGCGAGATGACATCCGTGAGGGCGCCGCAGGAAAGCGTCGCCAGCAACAAGGCGACAATGGCGAGCGCAGTGAAGCGGCGACGGCGAGAAAGTAACATGGTGGTTTCTCCTCTCAAATGGAAAGCGACATTTTGGCTCTACTGAGCAAAGCTCATCTGAACTGCGAAGATGCCAAAAACGCGAAGAAATAATGATGCTTCACCTGAGATCGCTGAGCAAGCGGAGAAATAACTTGGGGAATCACTCTGCGCGCTTCGCGGAGCGTTTTTTCAGTGCACTCACGGCTGAGCACGGATGGCGCAGAGCTTGCCTGCAAGAGTCCGTGTTCGTTCGTCTCATCAGTGCGCGCCTTTGTTGCCGAACGTGGTGATGTGCCGGTTGCGCCGTCCACGTGTGCGCCTTGTTCTGCCCGGTGGCCTACTCCAAACGTGCAGGCTCAATCAGCCCCTTGGGCGGCAACACTTCGCCTTCGCTTCTGAGCAGGCCGATGCCTTCTGCTTCGGCCAGCTCCTGCGCTCCCAGGTCGGTGCGGATGCTGTAGGCATAGACCAGATACGGCCCTGCGCAGCCCTTCTCTGCCAGCCGCCGATGCCATTCCGCCGAGCGCATCCGTTGTGCCCAGGCCAGCACGTCGCGCCGGCTGAGACGCGCCTTGGCTTCCACCACGGCCCACACCTGCCGGCCTGCGGGGTCTTCCAGAGGCAGGACTACGTCAATTTCGCCATTCAGCGCCAGTGAGTAGGGTGGCTGCGTGGCGCGGTAACCTTTACGACGCAAGACCACTTCCACCACGCTGGCTGCTTCTTCTTCGACGGTCGAGCCGAAGGCGCGTTGCAATTCGCCTACGGCCTTGCCCAGCTGCGTTTGCGCGATGGCGAGCTCTTCGACGCGCAGCTCGGTGCGCCGCTGGGCTTCGGCGAGCTCTTCGACGCGCAGCTCGGTGCGCCGCTGGGCTTCGGCGAGCTCGCGCTGGGCTTGGGCGAGCTCTTCGACGCGCAGCTCGGTGCGCTGCTGGGCTTCGGCGAGCTCGCGCTGGGCTTGGGCTAACTCACGAACAATGACGGGCAGCTCAAGAATCTCATCCGTGAGCACCAGCCGGCGCAGTTCTTCACGCCACTCGGGATGCTCATACAGAATGCCGACCCAATCACGAAAATCCGAGACGCTGAACGGCATAGCCAACCTCGCTGCGCTGATTATAACCTCACCTTACGCAGCCAGCGGAGTGGGTTTGAGTTCTCGCAGGGCATCAAAAGCGGATTGGATGGCACGCAGATACAACTTTGACTTGAGAGCAAAGTGATTGAGTTTCGTGTCGCCTTTGAGCAGTTCAAGCTTGATGTAACCGCACAAAGCCGCAAAGAAGTGGTTGGTTTGTGTCGTCACCGTTTGGGTGGGTGACTTTTCCAACGAAGCGTTCTGTTTGAGCGACTTATGATAGGGTTCCACGTTCCAGCGTTTTTGATAGATTGTGGCAATCCCGTTACCCTCCAAGGTGGTATCACTGGTCACCAGATATTGGATACCCGTCGAACCGTCTTCGTTTGTGAAGACCTGCTTGACCAACAGGAGGGGAAATTCCACCCCTTCCAGATACACCAGGACAGGTTTCATCGGTTCCAGTTCCGGTGTGTCCACTCGCCGGTAACGGCCCTGCTTCTTGGCTTCCACGCTCAAGGCCACTTTGCGATTGCCTTTGAGCGGCATGACAAACTCCTTTTTGAGGGTGAGTTTGACAAAATTCATGTTCTCTGCCGAAGCAAACCAGATATCATTGAGCGCATATTTGAACGGAATCCGGTTTTTCACAGCTTGTTGCAAAAGGTCTCGGTACATTTCATTAGGAGTTACGCAGTTGCGCCCGCGCTTCCGTATATGTGGCGGTCATATTCGCCGGAAGTCCGCCGGATATGGCGGTAACCCCCGCCAAGTGCGTAAGTCCTATCGTATTTGAGGAGAATCAATTCATGCATTTACTGGAGTCTGGCAAATCCCGGCTCGGACACATGATATGGCGGTCGGGCAAAAGCTGCCATATCTGGCACCAAAAGTTCCATTTGCCAAAGTCCAGATTTGTGGCTTTCTACAATGGGCGACAGAATACTGGAAGTGCCTACGCCAATGGATTCTGGTTTACTTGTCCTGGTGTTGGCAATGGCTGGGTTAGTTGTGAAGTCGTTGCATCCAACGAGGCGACTTGTCCCGACAACAAGGAATTATGGTATGACACTCATCACGGCGTCAATTTTGAGTATGCCGTCAATTGGCGTACTGGTTCCTCTTGCAATCGAGGGCAATTTTCAGGAGTTATGCGACCAGTATATGCTCCAGCCGCTGGCGAAGTTTATGACAAGGGATTCAATTCAGCCAACGGCAACTTCTTTCGTATAAAGCACGATCTGAATAACAATGGAAACTAGTGCCTTGTTAGGCAAGATGTTGCAATTTCGGCAGATTCGTCACGGTCGGTTTGTGTGCACTCGTAATTGAGCTTCGTTGGCAAAATGCTCGGCGTTGCAAAACATCAAAATCTAACCTAACGAGGCACTAGGGTCTAGTCAAATCAAACTAGTTAGAGAGGTTCAAATGACGACTAAAAAGTGCGAAACGGATCGTTCTGGCTTTTCGCGGTGCAGACTATCCTCTATCGATCCCAAGTCCAATGCATTCTTGCTTTCAAGCCTCATCCTGGCCGGCGCGCTCCTGCTTGCGGCAGGTTGCACACCTGTCGCCCAGGAGATCGCCCTCGCCCGGTCCGACCGCCCGCGCCGCGCCGCCGAAGCGCCTCAGGCCGACCGCGAGGCGCTGGTTGCCGGCAACGCTGCCTTCGCTTTCGATCTGTACCGGTCGCTGCGCTCCAAAACGGGCAACTTGTTCCTCTCGCCCTACAGCGTGTCGTCCGCGCTGGCCATGGTCTACGCCGGGGCGCGCGGCGAAACCAAGCAGCAGATGGCAGAAGTGCTGCACTTCGACCTGCCGCAGGAGCGCCTGCACCCGGCCTTCAACTTCCTAGACCAGACGCTCACCGGCAGCAACGACGACCCCGAAGCCTTCCAGCTGCGTATCGCCAATTCAGTGTGGGGTCAGACCGGCCACTCGTTCCGCTCCGAATACCTGGACGTGCTGGCCGAGAACTACGGCACAGGCCTGCGACTGGTGGACTTCGCCGGCGCTAGCGAGCCGGCGCGGCAGGCCATCAACCGCTGGGTGGCCGAGCAGACCGCCGACCGGATCGAAGACCTGATGCCGCCGGGCAGCGTGACCGCCGATACCCGGCTGGTGCTGGCGAACGCCATCTACTTCAAGGCCAGATGGGAGACCGAGTTCATGCCCTGGGGCGAGGGAGACTTTACGCTGGCCGACGGCGCGGTCGTGAAGACGCCCTTCATGACCCGGCGCTCGGTCACCCGTTACCTGAAAGGGGATGGCTTCGAAGCCGTCGAGATCGCCTATCGCGGCCGGCGAGCGCGCATGGTCTTGATCGTGCCCGCGCCCGGGCAATTCGCGACCATCGAATCCGGCCTTGATGCTGCACAGGCTCAAAAAATCTTGGACAACCTCGAAGAAACCGACGTGGCTCTGGAGATGCCCAAGTTCAGCTTCGAGTCCAGCTTCAGCCTGGCGGAGACTCTGGCGGCCATGGGCATGCCAGACGCCTTCAACGAAACCGCCGACTTTTCCGGCATGGACGGATCGGGCGGCATGTTCATCTCGCGCGTTGAGCACAAGGCGTTTGTAGAAGTGAATGAGCTTGGTACTGAGGCAGCGGCAGCGACGACCAATTTCGGGGCAATGTCAATACCGTCCTCGGTCAGCCTGACCGTTGATCGCCCCTTCCTGTTCCTGATTCAGGACCTTCCGACCGGCACGGTGCTGTTCGTCGGCCGGGTCGTGGACCCGAGGTGATGCATGGCCACTCGCGCCCTGCCCTCGCCTGCTTCTGATTTCCAACAGCTCGTCCCGCTGGCCGTGCTTCTGGCACTGGCACTGCTGGCCGTGCTATGGCCTGCCGAGCAGAGCCGCTTCCCCGCCGAATGGAACCTCGGCCTGCGGCAGCCGATTGACAACTTCCAGCGCTGGGTGATTGACAACCGCGCCACACACCCGGCCTTCGTCTATTTCTTCGAGCCGCTGCGCAACTTCATTGACGCCGGGCTGCGCTGGACGGAGGGCGTTTT
>JANWXR010000230.1 GCA_025057205.1 Anaerolineales bacterium
CGCAAGCGCGAGAGCAACGTGGAGGAGCTGGCCCGCGTGGTGGCCGAGCTGGAGGCCGCGCGCGCCGAGGGCCGCCTTGAAGACGCCTCCGCCCTGGCCGAGCAGCTGCTGGACGTGCTGTACGATTTGGAGGAGGACGAGTAACGTTTAGAGTGAAGGCGGCCAACACCGAGGCACGAGCGCAATCCGAATTTGGGCCGCCTCGTCAAACTTGCACTGCCCGGAGGTAGCCTCGTCAAAAAGCGGATTGTGTTCCACCGGTCGGGTGCATTCCAGATCAATGGCCGCTCCTTCGACGTGCTTCGCGACTGCGAAGCCACGGCCCGCAGAAAACTGCGGGCCTTCGCTCAGGATGCGGCCCCAGCCAAAAAATAGAAATGTACCCGATGGAGG
The DNA here is from genome assembly GCA_025057205.1 of Anaerolineales bacterium. Classification (GTDB taxonomy): domain Bacteria; phylum Chloroflexota; class Anaerolineae; order Anaerolineales; family UBA6663; genus JANWXR01. The sequence continues at coordinate 394 of JANWXR010000230.1, forward strand.
GCCGTGCGGATGCAAGCGACCGTCCCCAACCTGTCCGCTAGCGGTACAACGAGATGGCAAAGACGATGACAACCCCCAGCCCGACCCACAACAGCCCGATGACGAACCAGCGCCCAACGTTCAGCGCGTTGCGGTCCACCACTGCCACCGGCGTCTCGAAGATGGTGTAGGCTTCCAGCACCCGGAAGCCCCAGACCGGGCCGATAGCCCATGCCATGCTCAGCCCACCAAGCAGGCCGCCGAAGTGGCCCCAGTTGTCAATGCGCGAGCCGGGCGAGAGGCCGATGAACAGGTTGAGCGCAGCGATTAGCACGATGTTCATTAGCCCGGCGCGCGCCCGCTCGCCGAGCAGCCGGCGGTTGCGGTAGAGCAGCACGGCCTCCGCGCCGATCAGCCCGAAGATTGCGCCGGAGGCGCCCACCGACGGGAACGGGCTGAAGAGCATGCTGGCGACCACGCCCGTGATGCCGGCGAAGAAGAAGAGCACCAGGAAACGCACCGCCCCGTAAGCGGCCTCCATCTCGCTCCCCAGCACGTAGAGAGCATAGGCATTGAAGAAGAAGTGCAGCAGGCTGCCGTGGAGAAAGATCGGCGTGACCAGCCGCCAGAGCTGGCCCTGCGCGATTAACTCGTTGACCTTGGCGCCGAACGCGAGGAACGGGTCGAAGTCTCCGGCGCGCGGCGCGGTGAGCACCTGCCCGACAAACACAAAGCCGATGGCCGCCAGCAGCGCGTAAGTGAGCCAGACGCGGTGGCGCGGCGGGCGCAGGCGCACGGAGAGCGGCAGGAGGGGCGGCGCGCCCGGCGGCAGGCTCATGGTCGTGGATGCGCGGCGCTCACAGCTTCACCCGGCGAGGGTGAACGCGGCTGTGCTCGGCGGCGATGATGGCGATAATCTGATCCACCGTAGCCTCGAGCGCCATGTCCCGGTTGACGACGCAGTAATCGAACTCGTTCATGCGCTCCATCTCGCGGCGGGCAGTGGCGATGCGCAGCTTGAGGCCCTCAGGCGTCTCGGTCTTGCGCTCGCTCAGGCGGCGCACCAGCTCGGCCTCGCTGCCGGGCGAAAGGAAGATGAGCACGGCCTCCGGCGCGAGCCGGCGCACCGTGGCCGCGCCCTGCACGTCCAGACGCATAATCACATCGCGGCCCGAGGCCAACGCCTCGCGTACCTGCTGTTTGGGGATGCCCTTGTAATCGTTGTAGACGTGCGCCCACTCGAACAACTCATCTTTCTCGATCATCTCGGCAAACTCGTCGCGCGAGATGAAGAAGTAATCCCTGCCATGAACTTCGCCGGGGCGCGGCGGGCGCGTGGTCGCCGTCACCACAAAATGAAAGGGCATGCGCCGCTCCTTCATCCGCTGCAACACCGTGTCTTTGCCCACGCCGGACGGGCCGGAGATAACGATGAGCAGGGGAGTCTGTTGCGGGTAATCAGACCAATCGTTGGCCAAGCGCGTTTTCCTTGAGAGGGGGTGGTGGAGTTATTATAATGGACGACAGTCTTTAGTCTTCAGTCATCAATCATAATTGAAAGACTGAAGACTGAAGACCGAAGACTGAAGACTAAAGATTCATCCCGAAGCAGATATGCCGTACTACGACTACTTCTGCCCCACCTGCCAAAAGCGCGTGACCATCTTTCAGAGCTACGCCGATTACGGCGTGAAGCCGGTGGCCTGCCCGGAGTGCAAGAGCAGAAAGCTAAAGCGCCAAATCAACCGTGTGCGCGTGATGAAGAGCGAAGAGCGCCGGCTGGATGACCTGAGCGACCCCTCCTGGCTCGGCGACGTGGATGAGAATGACCCGCGCTCCCTCGGGCGCGCAATGCGCCGGATGGGGCAGGAGCTTGGCGAAGACCTGCCGCCCGAATTCGACGAGATCACCCGCCGTTTGGAATCCGGCGAACCCCCCGAGTCCATCGAGAAGGATATGCCCGAGCTGGCCGGCGGCGAGGGGATGGATGGAACGGAGACGGGCGGAGAAGAGGACTGAAGTTGCAGGTTGAAAGTCCAACGCTCAACCTGTTGTCTTCAATCGTTGGCTGACGATTTTCCAAATCTCTGCGCGCACCTCTTCCACACTGCGCGCTGCGTCTAATTTCACCCAGCGCTCCGGCTCCAACTGCATCAACTCATGGTAGCCTGCGCGCACGCGCCGGTGAAAGTCTAGCGCGTAGTCGTCTAGCCGGTTCCATTCGGCGGCGCCGGCCCGGCGGCGTTGCAGGCCCAGCTCGGCGTCCAAAT
>JANWXR010000231.1 GCA_025057205.1 Anaerolineales bacterium
GTCATCGTGCCGGTGATGCTGATCTTCCTCTATGCCCAGCGCTTCGTGGTGGACGGCATCGCCGCCGGCGCGGTGAAAGGGTGACCCGCGACGCCGGCGCAAGCCGCGCATGCGGGTGGATCGTATGACGCAAGTGGTTGACGAAGTAAGGAGAAACAGACATGAACGGGAAAGTGAACAAACTCTCGCGACGCACACTGCTCAAAGGCATCGGCTTCGGCGCCGGCGCGGTTGCGCTGGCAGCTTGCGCTGCGCCAGTAGCTCCGGCAGCACCCGCAGCGCCGGCAGCTCCGGAAGCCACCGCGGCGCCGGCTGCTGAGGCGACGGCCGTGCCCGCGCCGACCACGGCGCCGGCGGCAGCAGGCGCCGTCGAAATCGTCCACTGGGGCTTCAGCGGCGGCCTGGGCAAGACCGAGGAGCAGCTGGCGCAGATGTGGAACGAGATGCAGTCCGAGGTGAAGGTGACCTTGCAGGTGCAAGGCAACTACGAGGAGACCGCGCAGAAGCTGACCGCAGCGCTGGCCGCTCAGCAAGGGCCGGACATGGTGCTGCTCTCGGATGTGTGGTGGTTCAAGTTCTTCCGCGCCAAGGCGTTGATGCCGCTGAATGACCTGATCAAGGAGCAGAACATGGACACGGCGGACTTCGTTGAGTCGCTGTGGAACGAGGGCGTGCGCAAGGACGTGCAGTACTGGATCCCCTTCGCGCGCAGCACGCCGCTGTTCTACTACAACGCCGACATGCTGGAAGCGGCCGGCCTGCCCGTCCGTGGCCCGGAGACCTGGGATGAGATGCGCGAGTGGGCGCCCAAGCTGGTCAAGAAAGAGGGCGATACGATGAAGGTGGCCGCCTTCGCGCACCCCGGCGCGGCGTCGTATGTGGCCTGGCTGTTCCAGTGCGTCATCCGCCAGTTCGGCGGCCGCTACAGCGACCAGGACTTCAACATCAAGCTCACCGAGCCGGACAGCATCCGCGCCGGCCAGTTCTACCAGGACACGGTCAACAAAGAGGGCTGGGCGATCGCCTCGCAGGATGTGACCAAGGACTTCGTGACCGGCCTGGCGGCTACGGCCATGTTGTCCACCGGCGCGCTGGCCGGCGTGCTGCGCGACGCGCAGTTCAAGGTCGGCACGGCCTTCCTGCCCAAGGAGCGGTTCTTCAACTGCTGCACGGGCGGCGCGGGCCTGGCCATCCTCTCGACCACGCCGATGGAGAAGGCGCGCGCGGCGATCAAGTACATTGACTACGCTACCGGCAACGACGGCGGCGCGTTCTGGGCGCAGAACACCGGCTATATGCCCGTGCGCAAGAGCACCGCAGCCGGCGAGAGCTACAAGCAGTTCTTCGAGAAGGTGCCGCAGGCCAAGACGGCCGTCGAGCAGTTGCCGCTGACCGAAGCGCAGGACGCGGCGCGCGTGTTCATCCCCGGCGGCGACCAGATCATCGGCAAGGGCCTGGAGCGCATCCTAATCGGCAATGAGCCGGTCGAAGCGGTCTTTACCGAGGTGAAGGCCATCCTGGAGAAGGAAGCCGAGCCGGTGAAGCAGGACATCGCTGCGATGGGCTAGTCCGCGCGTCCGATTTCGATCTGCGAATGAACGGCGGGGTAAGCGAAATGCTTACTCCGCTGCTTTCTTTTCTCAAGGGGTCAGATTTCGTCGAGAGGGCTGCGGACGGCTTTCGGGCCTTTGTTCAGCACGTGGGTGTAGATCATGGTCGTGCTGACATCACTGTGGCCGAGCAGCTCCTGCACCGTGCGGATGTCGTAGCCGGCTTCAAGCAGATGGGTGGCGAACGAGTGGCGAAAGGTGTGGCAAGTCACGCGCTTCGAGATGCCGGCGCGCCGCGCAGCCGATGCCACTGCTTTTTGCAGGCCGCTCTCGTGGGCATGATGGCGGTAGAGCCGGTTTGACTGCGGATCCTGCGGGTCTTTGGAGAGGCTCCGCGATGGGAAGACATACTGCCAGATCCACTCGCGGTTGGCGTTGGGATATTTGCGGGCCAGGGCGTATGGCAGATCAACGTAGCCGTGCCCTTTGGCCAGGTCGCGGTCGTGCAGGTGTTTGACGCGCGCCAGGTGTTCCTGAAGCGGCGCGACGAGACTAGCCGGCAGCATCGTCACGCGGTCCTTTTCGCCTTTGCCGTCGCGCACGATGATCTGGCTCTGCGCGAAGTCAATATCTTTGACGCGCAGGCGCAGGCATTCCATCAGGCGCAGCCCGCTGCCGTAGAGCAGCCGGGCCATGAGCTGGTGCTCGTCGGGGATGAACTGTATAATGCGCCTGACCTCTTCTTTGGTTAGCACAGTCGGCAGGCGGGCGGGCTTTTCGGCGCGCGCCATGTTGAGCGAGTCAAACAGGGTCGGATCGTCGCGGTGGAGGACGTTGCGATAGAGAAACAACAAGGCAGCCAGCGCCTGGTTTTGCGTCGAAGCGGCGACGTGCTCGTGGGTTGCCAGGTGAGTCAGAAAGGCTTCGATTTCAGGCCGGCCCATGTCCTTGGGGTGGCGTTTGCCGTGGAAGAGGATAAAGCGTTTGATCCAGTTGACATAGCTTTCCTCGGTGCGGTAGGAGTAATGCTTGAGGCGAATGGCATCGCGCACCTGGTCGAGCAGTTTTTTGGGACGCGCGGGA
>JANWXR010000232.1 GCA_025057205.1 Anaerolineales bacterium
GACCCCGCCGCACTGGCCGAGGCGCTCCGCGCGCTGCTGACCGACCCGGCGCAGCAGGCCGCCCTCGCTCAGCACAATTTGCGCGCGTTGAGCGGCGCCACCCTCGCCCACACCTGCGCGCGCTACGCGGAGCTGCTCACCGGCCTGACCCGCGCATGAAGGCGTTACGGTTGCGTCTTCTCCGGCCGCGTGTTGCGCCCATCTTTGCCCTGCTGTTCAATTTGCCGTTCGTGCTGTGGCGCGTGCAGCGCGCTTCGTACGACGCCTACACCCACATCTTCTTCGCCGACCATTATCGGCAGGACTGGTGGACGCTGTGGGAGCCTCGCTGGTATCTGGGCTTCTCGGTCGCCTCGTACCCGCCGCTTGTTCATCAACTGATTGCGCTGCTGTCTTGGCCGTTCAGCACCGTCATCGCGGCGTTCGCGCCGGAGCCGGAGGTTTACCCCGGCGCGTTCCGCTGGCTGGGATTGGAGGCCGCGTACGTGGTTGTGCTGTTGGCCGTGCTGTGCGCCTTCCCGCTGGCAGTGCGCGAGTTCGCGCGCGTCTTTGTCGGGCCGCGCGCCGCGAGTTGGGCGATGGTGCTGGCGGTGTTTCTGCCGGCGTCGGCGCTTTCGGGCTGGGCCTTCGGGCAACTGCCTACGCTGGCGGCGACGACGGCGCTGCTGCTGGCGCTGGCGCGTGGCGCTGCCTTCTTACAAAGTGGGCGACGGCTCGACCTGTTGCAGGCGGTGACGTTGGCAGCGCTGGCCGGTGCGTTGCATCACGCCGCCTTCCTGTTCGCGCCGTTTGGAGCTTTGGCGGTTGTGAGTGTCAAGTGTTACGGGTCAAGTGTCACGTGTCACGCAATACGCAATACGCAATACGCAATACGTCTTGTCATATGGGCCACGCTCTCCGCCCTCGCCGTCGCCCTCGTGCTCTGGCCGTTCCTAGAATGGAGCCGCGGGCAGAGTTTGCAGACGCCCATTGACCACGCCAGCCGCTACAACTTTCTGACTCGGCCGCAGGCCGCGCTCGTGTTCTTCTGGCCGCTGCACGGGCCGATGCTGCTGTTCATCCCCGCGGCGCTCCGGCTGGCGTGGCGCGTCCGGCGGCTGCGGCTGCTGACCCTCGCATGGCTGGCGCTCTTCGTGCTGAGCCTCGGCGGAACCACGCCGTTGCCGCGCTGGATGTTCGGCGCGGGCTGGGAATGGCTGACGTATGACCGCTTCGGATTGTGGGCGAGCGTTGCGCTGCTGCCGCCCGCCGGCGCGGCGTTGCTGTTTTTGTTCCGGCGCTTCGGGAGCGTTGCGGCGGTGATGGTCGTTGGCGCGCTGGCGGCATCCGGCTACCTGGCCGGCTTTTATTCGGTGCTTGTTCGCGCGCAGCCGCCTGCGCTCGACCTTGCGCCCCTCGTCCGCTTCCTCAACGAGCCGGCGCAGCAGCCGTATCGTTACCTTACACTCGGCTTCGGCGACCAGCTGGCGAAGCTGGCAACGCTCACGCGCAACGGCACGCCGGATGGGACGTATCACACGGCGCGCCCGCTGCCTGAGCTGCGCGCCAGTGGCCTGGGCGCGCTCGACGGCGCGCTGTGGAATCCGCAGGGCGTCTGGGCCGTTGCGCCGTTCCTGCGCGAGCCGCAGCGTTACGGCCTGCGCTGGGTCTTCTCCAATCATCTCGCTTACGAGCCGGTGCTGGGCGCGACCGGCTGGAAATATCGCTTCGACGTGGGTACGGTGAAGGCGTGGGAGCGTGCGGAGGTGCGGCCACGGCCTGTGACTCCGCCGCCGGAAAATGTGTGGGCGGCGCGGTGGTGGGGCAGCGCACCTTTGGCTGCGCTGTTGCTGGCAGCGTTTACGCTGGCCTGGCCGCAGCGCTTGCGAATCACGCGTGAGGCAATTCTCGAGGTGCTGGCAGGGGCGCGGCGCGGGCTGCTCACGCTGACTGTTGTCCTGCTCTCACTGTGGTGGGTGCACGTTGCGCGCGTCGGCGCGGACGATCTGCCTCACATCTACTTCGGCTACCGGAGCGTGCTGGTCTTTGCGAGCGATGTGGTGCTGACGCTCACCCTCGGCGTGTGGTTGCTGGAGCGCGCGGCAGGCAAAGCCTGCCGTGAGAGAAGCGCAACGCGCTTCTCCAACGCCGGCTCCGTCGGCGCGCGCGGCGAGCGGCTGACACTTGGGCCGCGCCCGGTGCTGTGGGCGGGACTGGCCGTCATCGTTGCAAGCGCGCTCTCGGTATGGCGCTCGGAGGATGCGGGGCTGACTCTCGCGTTCGTCCTGCACCTGAGCCTGCTCGCCGGCCTGTATGTGCTGTGGCTCAACGACCCGCCGGGTGCACGCCGGCTTGGCTACATCTTCGGCGCGGTTGTGGTTGCGCAGGTCGCGGCGGCGTTGGCTCAAATCATCACGCAAAGCTCCGTCATCCCGCGCGAGCTGGGCCTGAGGTGGCCGGGCGCGTTCGACGCGCAGACCGCCGGCGCGAGCGTGGTGCTCAATGCGGCGGGCGAGCGCTGGCTGCGCGCCTATGGCACGCTCTCGCATCCGAACGTTCTGGGCGCGTTCCTTCTGGTCTATTCGACGGCGGCCCTCGAACGCTGGCTTACGACCGGCGAACGA
>JANWXR010000233.1 GCA_025057205.1 Anaerolineales bacterium
CTCAGCGGCATAGATCCGAGCCGGCAGGCGCGCGTGCGCAAGGCAAATGCGCCTCTCACCAAAACTTTTCTTGAGCGTGCAGCCCGCAAGGAATTGCGCTGGGTGCTCACCCAGTTCCCCACGCAGGCCTTGGCGCAGGAGGCCGAGATGAGCTTGGCCGATTACGAGGACTTCGTGTACGGGGCCGGCTTGCTCGACCAGCCCGACCCGGTGGCGCTGTGGCGCGAAGAGGGCGCGCGCCAGCAACGGCTGATTCAATGGCTGGCAGGCAGGGAGAGCGTAGTGCTCAAGGGCACCAACATTGACCTTCGGCTCTCCATCAAGGGACGCAAATTCATCGGGGCCGACGGCAAATACAACTTCCCCGACGGCGAAATCTTCACCGGCCCGGTGGAGGACTCGGTCAACGGCTGGGTGCGCTTCCGCTATCCGGCCATCTACGGTGGGCAGGAGGTCACCGACATCGAGCTGTGGTTCGAGGACGGCAAGGTGGTGAAGGAGCAGGCGAGCAAGAACCGGGAGCTGCTGACCGCCTTGCTTGATACCGACGCCGGCGCGCGCTACCTGGGCGAGTGGGGCATCGGCACCAATTACGGCATCCGGCGCTTCACCAAGAACATGCTCTTCGACGAGAAGATGGGCGGCACCATCCACCTGGCCGTCGGCGCGAGCTACCCCGAGACCGGAGGCAACAACGAGTCCGGCCTGCACTGGGACATGCTCTGCGACATGGCCGAGAGCGAGATCACGGTGGACGGCGAGGTCTTCTACCGTAACGGCAAGCCGGTGATTTGAGAGACTTGCGAGCGCAAGGCCGCAAAGACTGCGAAGACGCAACGGTGTCTTAGCGACTTTGCCGCTTGGCGTCTTTGCGTTGAAATGCCATGCAACGAATCTGCGTCTTCTGCGGCTCTTCTATCGGCGCACGGCCTGTGTATGCGGAGGCGGCGCGGCAGCTGGGCGCGCTGCTCGCCCGGCGCGGCCTCGGGCTGGTGTACGGCGGCGGCAGCGTCGGGCTGATGGGCGTGCTGGCGGACGCGGCGCTGGCCAACGGCGGCGAGGTCATCGGCGTCATCCCGGAGTTCCTGTTCAAGCGCGAGATCGAGCATCGCGGCGCAACCGAGATGCGCGTGGTCGGCACCATGCACGAACGCAAGGCCCTGATGGCCGACCTGTCCGACGGCTTCATCGCCCTGCCCGGCGGCTACGGCACGCTTGACGAGTTCTGCGAGATTATCTCCTGGGCGCAGCTCGGCCTGCACCGCAAACCGGTCGGCCTACTCAACGTCGCCGGCTACTACGACTCGTTCCTGGCCTTCCTCGACCACACCATCGCCGAAGGCTTCGTCCAGCCGAACTACCGGGCGCTGGTGCTGGACGACATTGACGCCGCGCGCCTGCTCGACCGGCTGCACACCTACCAGCCGCCGCCGGTGGTCAAGTGGCTGGATACGCAGCAACGCTAGGCTGTACGACCTGAGAGAGTGAGCACATTGCGGAAACTCGGCATCCTGTTGGCGGTTGTTCTCACCGCCTGCTCCCCGGCCACGCTCGAGCCGCTGCCCACCCTCGCGCCGCTCATCACCGCGCCGCCCACGCTCACACCCATCCTGCCGACCGCTACTTCACTCATCGCCACCGCCGCCGGCCCCTCGCCCACCTTCATCCCCACGCCGGCGGAGACTCCCACGCCGCTCATCGCGCCTGCGCCCACGCCCACACCGTACACGCGCCTCTCGCCGCTCGCCTATCATCCGCCGGGCACGTTCACCATGGGCGCCCTCCCCGGCACCGACCCGTATGCTGAGGCGTGGGAGCGCCCGCCGCACGAGGTCACGCTGAACGGCTTCTGGATGGAGACGACGGAGGTGAGCAACGCACGCTACGCCCTCTGCGTGGCAGCGGGTGTGTGCAGTTTGCCGCTGCGCACCAGCTCGCGCACGCGGGGCGATTACTACGACAACCCCACCTTCGCCGAGTACCCGATGGTGAACGTGACTCATGCGCAGGCGGCGCAGTTCTGCGAATGGGCGGGCGGGCGGCTGCCCACCGAGGCCGAGTGGGAATACGCCGCGCGCTTCAACGACGGGCGGCTGTATCCGTGGGGCAACGAGCAGGATTTGGGACGCGGCCAGTTCGGGCGCGGCGAAGGCAGCGACACCGAGCCGGTGACGGCCTTCCCCAACGGCGCTTCGGCACTGGGCGTGCTCAACCTGGCCGGCAACGTCTGGGAGTGGGTGGCCGATTGGTACGACCCCGGCTACTATGCCGTCTCGCCGAAGGAGAACCCGACCGGCCCGGCGATGGGCAAGGAGCGCGTGGCGCGCGGCGGCGCCTTTGCCACCGACCCCCAGTTCGTGCGCAACACCAATCGCTTCTCGCTCAACCCGGAGCGCGGCTACACCAACGTTGGCTTCCGCTGCGTCATTACCGATCCGGCTTCGGACCTCATCCTGCTGCCCACGCTCACGCCGCAGCCCTGAGATGGAGATTGGAGATTAGAGATAGGACTTACGCAGTTGCCATAAGTGTTTTAGACTAGCGGGTATGAACCCTGCCAAATGCGACGCACTTGACTA
>JANWXR010000234.1 GCA_025057205.1 Anaerolineales bacterium
ATGCCGGGATCGCCGGCCAGCGAGTAGCCGGCCACGTTGTAAGGACAGTCCGGCGTAACCGTCCGGCAGTGCAGGCCCACGAGGTACCAGATGGCCGGCATCTGGATGCCGAGGTGCGGGTCGTTGGCGAGCAGCGGCATACCGGTCTCGCTGCGCGCGCCGCCGATCACCCAGTTGTTCGAGCCGGTGCCGCGCCGCGCCTCGCCGAAGCCGGAACCGAAGAGCGCGCGGGCTTCGGCAATGCGGGCGCGCAGCCTGTCCAGCCTCAGGCCGCCGATGGCGGACGAGGGCAGAATGACCGGGTGGTCGCTCGGCGGAGTCACCAGGAACTCTTCGGCCATCTCCGCGCTCAGCAGCTGGTAGAGTTTGGCGCGGTAAATCTCATCGTCCATGTTGCCGCCCAAATCCCAGGCCATCGCTTTGGCCCAGGCCAGCGAGTCCGCCGGCGACCACGGCTCCGGTTTGCGGTTGGGATCGAACCCGTTGAGCGCCAGCAGCGAGTACTCCAGCCCGAGGTCGGCGTAGGTGCGCGAGCCGATATAGGCGTTGACGCCGGCGGCGTAGGCGTCTAGCACGGCCTTCGTCTCCGCGTCGGCCTGAGCGTACTCCCGCTCGGCCACGCGCCGCCAGCCGATGGTGCGCAGGAACTTATCGGTCTCCAACGTGCTCGCGCCCAGCAGCTCGGAGAGGCGGCCCGCCGTGGTGTGCCGCCAGAAGTCCATCTGCCAAAAGCGATCCTGCGCGTGAACGAAGCCCTGTGCGAAGAAAAGGTCGTGAGCGTTATCGGCGTAGATGTGGGGGATGCCGTTGGCATCGCGGATGATTTCGACCGGGCCGCGCAGCCCGGCGGCCTGGATCGTGCCGGTGGTCTGCGGCCAGCTGCGCGTGACGGTGTAGCCGGCAAACAGGCCCGCCAGAATCACGACGACGAGAAGCAGGAGGCCAAGCACCCCTAAAATGCGGCCAAGACGTTTCATGTTGTCCTCGCGAGTTATATGATACGGAACGAGCTGCGTTGTACCACTGCCGCAAGAATGAGTCAATCGCGAGGTCGAGTAAGGTGCATTTCTATTTTTGGGCGTAACTGCTCAGGCAATAGCTTCCGGCCGTTGAAGAGAATCCACAGATGTCACAGATGACCACAGATTTTTCTCTGCGATGCACTGCGCCATCTGCGGATAAATCAGGGCGGCTGAGCAGTTACTTTTTGGCCGGGCCGCACCCTGAGCGGAGGCCCGCTGCTTTTGCGGGCCGTAGTCGAAGGGCGGCCAATAATCTGAAATGCACCCGTCGAGTAAAATCAGCGCCGCCCATGCCTCACCTCAACCGAATTGCACCTTTCTTCATCCTGTGGCTGGCGCTCTGGCTCCGCGTCGTCAACCTGTACGCTGCGCCCATCTTCGTGGACGAGGGCACGCACCTGAACTGGGCGCGGCAGTTCGCCGCCGGCGACGTGAACTACCCCGTGCTGATGGACGGCCACCTTCTGGCCGTGGCCATCTTTGCGCTGTTCGACCCGTTCGGCCCGGAACCACTGTGGGTGGCGCGCGCGGTCGTGGCGGTCTGGTCGCTACTAAACGTCGCCGCGTGCCTGAGGCTGGCGCGCAACCTGAGCGGGCGCTGGGCCGGCAACGTCGCCGCCCTGCTCTACGCCGTGTTGCCCTACGCGCTCTTCCACGAGCGGCAGGCGCTGGCCGATCCCCTCGCCACCGGCTTTGGCTCGCTGGCGTTGTTCGCGGCGTGGCGGCTGGCACGCACGCAGAACGTGCGGTGGAGCGCGCCGCTCGGCCTGAGCCTTGCCGCGGCGGCGCTGGCGAAATTTCAGGGCCTGTTCTATCTGGCCGTCCCCGCTCTCTTGTGGATGCTGTGGCCGGAAACTTGGGCGCAGCGGCGACGGCTGGGCGCGCACCTGTTGCTGGCCGGCGCGGTCGCGGCGCTCGGCGCCGGGCTGTGGCTGCTGGCGCTTGGGCTGCGCGTAGGCGCGGCGAGCGGCGGCGTGTTAGTGGGCGGGACGGCCACGCTGATGCAGTGCCCGCCCGCGCTCTGCCGGGGCGACTTCGCCGAGCAGGCCCGCATCTTCCCGATCGCGCTCTCCAGCCTTGCGGACATGGTCCCGCCTTACTTCGGCTGGCCACTGTTGATGGTGGCCGGCGCGGCGCTGGCCTTCGAGCTACGCGATGCGCTGCGAAGCCGGCAACGCCGTGAACCGCTCTGCGACCGCACGCGCCTGAGCCTGAGCCTGGGCGCGGCGACGCTGGTGATGCTGGCCGTTCTGCTGTTGGCGCTGCGGGCCGAGCTGCTGCCGCGCTACGCCGGCTTCCTTGCGCCCACCGTTTGCGTGCTGGCCGCGCTGGCCTTCGAACGTTACCGGCGCGCGCACGGCAACAACCTCATCCCCAACGTCGCCCTCCTGTCACTGATGGTGTTGACGCTGACGAACGGTTACACGCTCTTGACTGCGCCTACCCGCGCCGTCCTGCCGCCGGTGGACGAGCTCCAGTACCTCACCGGCCCGTATTCGGGCGTCGGCTTCCGCGAACTGATGCGCACGATCCACGAG
>JANWXR010000235.1 GCA_025057205.1 Anaerolineales bacterium
AACAACGCCAGCACCCGGTTTCGCGGTGTTGGCGACGGACCATCCCCACGCGCGTGGGGAGAACGACGCGCTTGCAAGCAGTGTGAACCGGCAAAACGGACCATCCCCACGCGCGTGGGGAGAACTCTGGATTGGCAAGGAGTTACGTTGGCCAATCGGGGGAAAAATCGGGTTCATCGGTGGGTGGCTGGGAGGGGGTTTCGTCCCATTTTTCGGCGATCATCCACAGGCCGGTGACCTCGACGCCTTTGCGGTCGGTGGGTCCGGTGGTTTCGATTTTGTAGCCCTGGCAGTTGGGGTAGCTGCTGATGATGAGCAGGCCGATTTGGCCGGCGTTGCGTTTGATGTATTCGATGGTTTTTTCGTGGGTGCGGCGGTTGAGTGTGCCGACGAAGACGTTGGGGCGTGGTTCGATGAACCAGCGTTTGAGCATGCCGCGGATGGCGGGTGGGGTGTCGTTGGCGACGATGACGATCACTGGATGAGCTCCTCCAGATCTTTAGGGATGCGTTGGAGGATCCGCTCTGCCTCAATTCGGTCCTTGAGAAAGAGGCGGGCGAGTTCGCCGTTGTCGTTGGGATTTTGGCGAATCGCGAGGAAGGCTGCCGGGAAGGAGGTGATGTCCTTGTAGAGGTCGGCCACGTCGTAGATGAAGGGCAAGGTGCCACCGTCGTGGATAAAGCCGAGTGCGGGCAGGTAGCCGAGTGAGCAGCAGACGGCGGCGCAGAGGGCATACAGGCTGGCGTTGGCAGCGGAGAGGGCGCGGTTGATGTTGTCGGCGAGATTCCAGTTGGATTTGTCGTAGTCGCGGCCCTTCCAGGTGACGCCGTATTGCAGGCCGAGTTCGGCGTATCGGGCGCGGACGCGGAGTCCTTCCATGCCGCGCAGTTCGGTGATGGAGTGGGCCTGCACGTCCACGCCGGGGAATCGGCGGGCGAACATGCGTCGGGCGATTTCGGCGCGTTTCTTTTTGTCGGCCCACAACGCGGCGTGCTGGCGCGGTTTGGTGTTGTCGTGGTTGGGTGTGATGCCGAAGGAATAAAACCGCATCCCGTCTTCGCCGATCCAGCAGACGGGTGTGTTGGAGTCGGCGCAGGCTTTCATGGCGGCATGGGTGACCGTAGTGCCGGGCCCCAGCATGATGGCGGAAAGGGTGGCAACAGGCAGCCGGTAAACCAGCGCGTCGGCGCCAATCCATTTGATGCTGGAGTCGTCCACTTCCAGTCTGCCGTGTTCGAGATAGATCGGCGTCCACCGGTCTTTGGCCGGCGTCAGGGTTTCAAGTGGTGGTTTTTCGAAGATGGGCATCTACGGATTTTCGATTTTCGATTGCCGATTTTCGATTGAAGCCGGCGTGAGCTTGACGCGGCGTACCGAAAACGAGCGGCCTTCGCTGGAAGAGGTAGCTTGACCAAAGGATACCGGCTGGTCGTTGAAGGAATCGGTGCCGACAGCGAAGTCGGTGACTTCCTCGACGCGGGTAAATCGCTCGATGGGATGGTCACCTAGTAGAGCGCGCTCCGCTTCAAAGCGCGTTGTGAATACGCCGCGACAAATCGGCTCGGCGGGGATGCAGTTTTTACGTCCGAACCAGACACCCCACACCGGGTCTTGGAGGGCCGCCGCCACGTGCTCCAAGAGGGCGCGGTCGCCGACTAGGATGACGCCGAAGCGGGCATCGAGCAGGTATTGGCGGCGGGTGACGACCGGATCGTCGTTCAGCTTGCCGCTGGCGCGGCGCGTGTTGAGGACGGTGTGGAAGTCTTCCAAGCGGCGGACGGGATTTGATCCGCGGGGGATGGAGATGCTGGTCATTGTGAGCGCTGCCAATCGAGGCAACATCTCGCGTTCGGCATCAGTGCCTTTGCCGATGCCCATTGCGGCGCAGATCATGCCGAGCACGGCGCTCTTGGTCGGGTGCAGTCCAGTGGCGCGACGTTGGAAGCGGCTGGCGAAGCCCCACGATTGCAGCGGGGCATCCAGCAGCAGCGCGAGGTAGGCGGTGTCAGTGGACATGGGCGAGCAACCTTTCGCAGAAAGTGTCGAGGGTGACGTCCGGGATGGCGACTTCCTCGACGGGTTTGATGCCCCAGGTTTTCTTCAACTGCTCGTGATGGGCTTTCAGTGCGGCGATGGAAGGCTCGGCCATGCCATTCTTGGAGACAACCGGTTTCTCAAAGGCGTTGATCAACTGAAGCGGCTGGCCTTTGTCCTTGACCAAGCCGAGCACGTAGGCGGGAAGCGTGTGGGCGTTCATGGAGTTCTTGCGCGCGGCCGGTACGGCGAGAATGGAGGCGCGCAGGAATGTGTCCACAACCTGTTTGCGCTGGTCCGGCGTGAGCGCGGCGAGATGGGCAGTGTCGGCCAGCAGGTCGAGGTTCAGCCCGACGTAGCGGTAATAGGTGGCGGAGGTGAATTCGAGTGTGCCGGTCATTCCGGCACCAGCTTCTTCCGCCTTCTGCAAGTCATCCACGGCGGAAAAGAAATCGATGTCGTTGTCGGCTTTGTGCGTGGACAACGCATGGCTAAACAGCCCGGCGCCTTCGACGGTGAGCG
>JANWXR010000236.1 GCA_025057205.1 Anaerolineales bacterium
CTCGATGGCCGCCACTCTGGCCGGGATGTCGAGCTTGTCGCGCTTGAAGTCCACCAGGCGCAGATGTCGGCGGTTGCCGCCGCCGCGGTGGCGCACGCTGATGGTGCCCTGGTTATCGCGCCCGCCGGTCTTGTGCTTAGGCTTGATCAACCGGCGCTCCGGCTCAGTTTTTGTGATTTCCTCGAAGGTCGGGCTGGTCATACCGCGCCGACCGGGCGAGGTGGGTTTGTAGACTTTGACAGCCATGATGCTTGCTCCGCTACCTCACGCCCTCGAACAAATCAATGCTCTGGTCGGCGCGAATGGTGACGACGGCTTTCTTATATTCCGGGTTTCGCTGGATCACGCGGCGCGCGCGGCCGCGCCGGCCGAGTTTAGCCGGCATCACCAGCATGTTCACCTTGATCACGTCCACGTCGAACAATGTCTCCACTGCCTCCTTGACCTGCGTCTTGGTGGCATGCGGGTGGACCTCAAACACATACTGGTGCAGTTTACGGTTCTGATACCGAGACTTCTCGGTCTCAATTGGGCGACGCAGAACGTCGTACAGGGTCAGCATGGCCGTCTCCTTAGCCCAGATAGCCTCGAATCACATCCAGCGCCGCGAGCGGCATAATGACACGGTCATAGCCGAGCAGGTCACGAATGTTGAGATAGTTGGCGCGCAGGTACTTGGCGTGCTCGATGTTACGAATGGACTTCTCGACGTTTTCATTCTTCTCCGGTAAGAGCACCAGCGCGCTGTCGGCGCCGACCAGGTTGGTCAGCACTTGCAGCATCTCGGAGGTCTTGGGCTTCTCCAGCGTCAGGTCTTGCACGACCACGATTTGCGCTTCGGCAGCCTTGACGCTCAGCGCCGAGCGCAATGCTGCCCGACGCATCTGGCGTGGCATCTTCAGGGTGTAGTCGCGCGGTTTGGGCGTATGGACTTTACCGCCGCCTTTCCATTGCGGCGCACGCGTGGAACCTTGCCGGGCGCGGCCCGTGCCTTTCTGTCTCCACGGCTTCTTGCCGCCACCCGAAACTTCACCGCGCGTCTTGGTGGAGTGCGTGCCCTGGCGCGCATTAGCCAGCTGGCGTACCAGCGCCTGATGCATTAAGTCCTTGCGGATAGGCGCCTCGAAGATTTCCGGCGGCAATTCCACCGTGCTAACCTTCTCGCCCTTGAGGTTCTTGACTTCGACTTCCATAACTGTTCGTGATTGGAGAGCGATGATTGGAGATCGGCGACGAAGTTCAATCTCTAATCTCTAATCTCAATCACTTCCCTCCCTTCCGCGCAGGCTTGATGTACACGATGGCGCCGGTCGCGCCGGGCACGCTGCCGCGCACGCCGAGCAGGTTGCGCTCAACATCCACCAGAGCCACCTCAATATTTTGCGAGGTGACCCGCTGCATTCCCATATGGCCGGCCATGCGCTTGCCTTTGCGCAGGCGGCCGGGCGTGGTGTTGGAGGAGCTGGCGCCGGGCGCGCGTGTGCGGTCTGAAGCACCGTGCGTCTTCGGCTGGCGCCGGAAGTGATGGCGCTTGATGCCGCCCTGAAAGCCCTTGCCCTTGCTGATACCCGTTACATCCACGTGCTCACCGACAGTGAAAACGCCCACGGTGATTTTGTCGCCCTCTTTCACCTCGGGGTTATCCACGCGGAACTCATGCAGATGACGCAACGGCGGCAGGTTCAACCCGTTGCGCTTGAGATGGCCTTTCTCACCGCCGGAAAGTCGGCGCGGATTCACCTCTCCAAAGCCCAGCTGGACGGCGGAATAACCGTCCTTTTCAACGGTGCGAATCTGGGTGACAAAGCATGGCCCAGCTTCAATCAACGTCACCGGCGTCACAGCGCCGGTGTTCGAGATCAGCTGGGTCATGCCAACTTTCTTGCCAATCAGCCCTTTCATAGAATGCTCCTTGTCGTCATTGAGACGCCACTCGCAGCGTCTCCACGGCGGGGGACTGTATGCCTGGGCAAAGGCATCATCATCCCTACGGTCTGGGTGTCAGCCTGCGAGCGCGGCGCAAGGGATGATGGGCCGCGTTTGGCGTCAGGCTCGTTACCAGACTATGCCCTCCCCTCAGGGAAAGGCGCGCAATTATAACTTAATTTCGATATCCACCCCGGCCGGAAGATTCAGCCGGGTCAGCAAGTCAATCGTCTTCGCGTCCGGGTCAAGAACATCAATCAAGCGTTTATGCGTGCGAATTTCAAAATGTTCTTGCGAGTCCTTATCAATGAATGGGCTACGTCGGACGGTGAAGCGTTCGATCCGGGTTGGGAGCGGCACCGGACCAACTACCCTTGCGCCGGTGCGTTCCGCCGTCTCCACAATCCGCTTCGCCGATTGATCAAGCACGCGGTGATCGTATGCCTTGAGCCTGATCCGGATTTTCTGCTTCGCCATAACTCACCTGTTCCGTAGTGCGTATTGCGTATCCGGTTCCAGCCGAACACGGAACACGCAATACGGAATGCACTCTAATCGTGCACCTTGGTGATGACGCCGGCGCCGACGGTCAGGCCACCTTCCCGAATGGCAAAGCGGCTCCCCGCCT
>JANWXR010000237.1 GCA_025057205.1 Anaerolineales bacterium
GCCGGATTTGTCCGCGCGTCTCGGTTATCTTGGATTCGCCCGTCACTACAGCGACCGCCTGACCCTCGCCGACCACTTCGCCGATTAGCGTCACGTCGCTCAGGGTCGAGGGCACCACGCGGCCCCGAATGTTGAGCACCTTACTCGACTCGAGCAGGCCCTTTTCAAAACTCCCCGCCACCTCCGCCATAGCAGTGATGAACAGGTTGCCGAAAGAGTGCCCGCCGACATCCTCCCGCCCGCCAAAGCGATATTGAAACAGCTGCGTGGTCAGCGCTTCGTCATCGGCCAGCGCGGCGATGCAGTTACGGAAGTCGCCGGGTGGCAGCACGCCGAGCGTCTGGCGCAGCCTGCCGGACGAGCCGCCATCGTCGGCGACGGTAACGATGGCCGTCAGGTTGGAGGTGTGTGCTTTCAGCCCGCGCAGCAGCGTTGAAAGGCCGGTGCCTCCGCCGATGGCGACGATTTTCGGCCCGCGCCCACGCCGCCGGTGCTCGCTCACCGCCTGCGCCACGCTTTGCCCGGGCCGGACGAACGGCGCCAGGACGTTGCGGTTGATCTGCGCGATGGCGAGCAGCATGAGCGCCAGCCCCAGCCCACCGAGGAGCAAACCGCGCATTGCTCGCGGCAGGAACTGGAGCGTCAGCGCACCGGGCAACCACGGCATCGCCGCGTCGCGGTAGAAGTCAATGAGCAGGTACGCCAGGCCTAGGCCGGCCAGCGTCGTCCCCAGCAGCAGCAGCCCAAACCAGCGCTTGACGCCCATGCCGGGGATCAGCCAGCGGAGCCAGTCCCGCAGACGTGTTCTAAGTTGTAAGCGTGGCCGCATGGCTCAACCGCCGCGATGATAGCAGACCCAAGCAGGCCGGGTCAACGACAAAACGCTTCTGCCGGGAACTCCTCTCACTTAGCACGCTTTGGCGGGCGTGGTCAGTGCTGAACGTCACCGAACGAGCCTGCTTATCCTTTGTATTTCTGTTCTAGTTGCCGGAGGCGCTCGATTTGCTGCCGATTCCAGTCCGATTGGGCTTCACCCGTTTGGGTGGGGGTGTTGAACCAGGCGTCGAGGATTTCGCGCATGAGCGGGACGGAGGTGGCGCGCAGGCTGAGGGCCAGGACGTTGGCGTGGTTCCAGATGCGCGCGCCCCGGGCCGTCTCGGCATCGTGGACCAGCGCAGCGCGGATGCCCGGCACCTTGTTGGCGGCGATGCTGGCGCCCGTGCCCGTCCAGCAGCAGACGATGCCTTCGTCCGCCGCACCGCTGGCCACGGCCTCCGCCGCCTGAGCACAGACCACCGGCCAATCGGCCTCCGGCTCGTCGGGGCGGCGCGGGCCGAAGTGCAGCACCTCATGGCCTCGCTTTTGCAGCTCGGCCAGCAAGGCCTCGGTGAGTTCGTTGGCGGAGTCGTTTGCCAAAGCGATGCGCATGAAGTTTCTCCTGAAACAACTATTCACCCGTTTCCAGCCTCCACGTGGAGTAGGGGTGTTGCGAGAGGTAGAAATTGGTGTATCGCACGTCGGACGAAACCTCCGGGCCGATCCAGTCCGGCACGTTCAGTGGCTGCACTTCGCTCTCCAGTTCAATCTCGGCCAATACCAAAGGTGCGTTCGCGCCGCCGAACTCGTCCACCTCCCAGGTTAGCCCGGCATGGGTGATGCGGTAGCGCGTTTTCTCGATGATCGGCTGCAGGCACAGCGTCTCCAACATCTGCTCGGCGTCGGCCAGCGGAATCTCGTACTCGAACTCGGCGCGGCTCAAACCGGCGTGCAGGCCCTTGATGGTCAGGTAACCACGCTCACCGGCGACGCGCACCCGCACGGTGACGCTTGAGTCTGCCGGCAGATAGCCCTGGCGATAGCGCACGCCGGCTGCGGCTTGCTGGATGCCCGCGCGCCATCCGTTGCCGCTCACCAGGAATTTGCGTTCGATCTCGGTGCCCATCTCGATTTGCTCATTCGGTCGGTGCCGCATGCAGGAAAGTCAGACCTTTCCCTCTCGGGCCTGACGCCAGCTTGATTATAATGTGGCAATTGTGCTGTAAGGGTTGTTCATGTCCGAACCTCATTTGCCCGAACGTCTGGTGATCCTGGGTATTGACGGGATACGCCGTGACGTGTTCTTGCAGGCGCTGGCCGACGGCAGAGCGCACGCGCTTGCCCGCTTGCTGGGCAGCCCTGACGCGCAGCGCGGCCTCCACTTCGAAGCCGTCAGCAACGCGCCTTCCATCACCTTGTCCTGTCGGGCTTCGCTCTTCACCGACGCACACCCAAAACAACACGGCCTGATGGGCAATCAGTTCTTTAGACGAACGTCATGCTCCCGCCGAACGTGACCACGCTCTATGAGCGTGCAGCCCAATGTGGGCTGACCTCGGTGGTGGCGCATAAACGGCGACCGAGATTTCTGAACCTATCGTAACCTTTGGTGCTAGTTTTAGAGAGCGAACTCGGCGATGGACATCGGGTGAGGCATGGCGTCTGGGCGGAGAG
>JANWXR010000238.1 GCA_025057205.1 Anaerolineales bacterium
GAAGAGCCGGGCAGATACGGCCGGTCGTTCCCTGTCTTGATCTGCTCGCGCAGAATCGAGCCGGCCTGCTGCGAACGCGGTGCGCCTTTGATGATGTAGCGAAAGTATTTGCTATCGGCCCTGAAGTCATCGGGCTTTTTCAGCAGTTGCGCGGGCGGGACCTCCATGAGCCGTTTCATCACCGCCGGGTCGTCCGCATTTTGCGCATCCAACAGCGCCGACTCGTTCAGCCGCCACGTTTGGCCGTTGTGCACGGCGTAATCGTAATCCTGCATCAGCTCGCGCCCCGTGCCGATGTGCAGGGGCGTGAGCGTGAGCACACGCGCCTCGAAAAGTTGATAATTGAACTTGCCCATCAGCCACCTCCCCAGCCCACGCCCAGCGCGAGGCCATAGCGATATACCTCGTGCGGAAAATTGCCAACCTCGGGCGTTACCTTTGCCAGCCCGCCCATCGCGCGGCTTCCAAGCAGGCTTCCTTCCGCTGCCAATCGCACGCCACGCCGCCGTTGATCGGCTACGCCGGGAGCGCTCACCCGCCCGGCTACGTACACAAGGTCATAAGCCGAGTCGCCTCGGGTAAGTGCAGCCGCATCATTTTCATCTCGCGGGTAGAAGCGGCTCAGGAGCATCATCAGCCCACCGCCGTTGGCATCCGGCAATTGCAGCGGAGCGGCGCGCGTGAACGTGAACGCGCCATAGCCCACCGAGCGTTCCGCGCCCAGGCCGGCATCGCCCAATGCGCGGAGCAATTCCTCGAGGTCGCCGAAGGCACCGCCTTCAGTACCCTGCACCCCGAACCACAGGCCACACCCCGGCGCGAAGACGATGCGTCCGGTGTGATAAATCTGCGAGGCGTTGGTCAACCGATCCACCATCACGCGCGGGACTTTGTCCTGGCCCCACACGTTCCGACGCTGGAGAGCCTCATCGGAGAGCGGCTCGCGTTTGCCGTTTTTTGTTTTGGTTCGCAGCTCTTCCGGCAATTTCTCGATCTCGGCCTGCGT
This sequence comes from Anaerolineales bacterium, assembly GCA_025057205.1. Lineage (GTDB taxonomy): Bacteria > Chloroflexota > Anaerolineae > Anaerolineales > UBA6663 > JANWXR01. Next base: position 1,007 of record JANWXR010000238.1, read on the forward strand.
CAGCCACAGTGTGCCGCCCTGCAGGGTCAGGCCCTCCGCCGGTTTCTCCTCGGGCGGCTTAGGCCACAATTCGGCAGGCACCCTGCCCTTGAGCAGATGCTCCAGCACCCCCTGTGAGACGAAGCGAATTTTGCGCCATTGTTTGCCAAAGGCAACGCCTTCGGCAACCGGCGGACGCACCGGGCGTGGGAAGAAGCGCACCCCGCCCGCAAACGGGAAGGCGGAAGTCAGGCGGAACGGTGGATCGTGCGCAAAGCGCCCGGCCCAGGCGCCGGCGCCAGCGCGCATCTGCGCACGTATGGCCACGAGCGCGGCGAAGAGCGTATCCGCGGGCACGTGCGCCAGCGCCGCCTCCTGCCCGATGCCATGCCGTCCTACGTGCAGGCCGGCGCGGAAGCGCAGTTCATAGATGTGCAAAGTGGGCATAAGGCCCTCCGTCAGTCGTCGAAGGCAATGCCTTTGACTAGCCGACAACAACCCGCTTCTTCAGGTCGGCCTTGATCTGCTCCTGCCACGCCTTTCGTAAGTCGGCCAGCGTCGCTGCTTCTTTCAGCAGCCATTCGACATCGGCGGGGTAAGATTGGCCGTTTACGGAACCGGCTTTGAAGCCCAGCTTCATGTTCTTCAGCCGCACCCGCCCCGCGCCGCGTGCCCCGTGGCCGCCGAGGTAGTCGTCCTCCAACAGTTGCAGGCCCATCAGCACCGTGTCGAAGTGGTCAACATCCTGCTGTGGATCAAGTTTGCCGTTTTGATCTTTGCCGGACTTGAACTCGCCCTGATACAGGCTGTACACCATCTGGCCGCCGGCGAAGGTCACGCCTGCGGGCACGCGCTCGATCTGGCGCGGGTTGGCCTGCGAGGTCACGCGGTCAATCGCCACTTCCACCTTCACCTCGGTGTAGGGCAGGTCGGTGTTGCCGCTCTCGTCCAGTTTGCGCGCACTCTCGTCGTCCATGTGCGTATCGCGCACCACCAGCCGGGCCGGCGTGCCGAACTCGCGCTCTCCGGGCACGCCGAACACCCGGCACACTTCACAGGTGGAATACTCCTTCGGGTCATCGCACGAGTGGATGTAGCCCTGATTGATGCGCTGGTTCTGTTTCTTGCCGGTGTATTTCTCCACCAGCGAGCGCACCTTGCCGCGCAGGCTGGAGCCGGGGATGTAGGGGCGGTTTGTCAGCGGGTCGCGTATGACGGTCTTATCCACCCCGCCGATCTCCACGCCCTCGAACGCGCCGCCGATGTGCAGGCCGGTGAGGGCCTCGATGTCGAAGTGCAGAAACAGCCGGCCCATCAGCCGGATGTGGCCTTTGTTGTCGTTCATGGGGACCTCCTATTTGCCGCCGTAAGCTTTGTGGTAAGCCAAGATGGCCTGAAAGAAATCAAAGAAGCGCCGGAAATTCTTCTCGTCGTTGTTGACGAACTTTGCCGCCGGCTCCAGCACATCTACCAGTTGCCTCACCGCGCCGCCCTCCTTG
>JANWXR010000239.1 GCA_025057205.1 Anaerolineales bacterium
CGCATCAGTCCCTCAGCCACATCCCACGACGATTGGGCGACTCCAAGAAAGACGAACACAGCTGCCCAGATGTGCACGGCCAGGATCGAGCCGGCTGCCGCGAGATGGCGCGTCACCCAAATGCCTACCACCAGCCCGACTCCCAACCTGAGGATACGGTCGCCGAACAACCAGCCGGTGTTGACCAGAATCTTCTGGAGATTGAGGCGGCCTTCCAGCCGAGCCTGCAAGGACGGCGGGAGGACGCGTAGCCAGCCCGGCTTCATGCCATCACCACAGTCTGCCGATACCATTCCACCGTCTTCCGCAACCCCTCGGCAAAATCGGTGCGCGAGCGGAAGCCAAAGGCCTGCTCGGCGCGCGAGGTGTCCAGCTTGCGGCGCGGCTGGCCGTTAGGCTTGGTCGTATCCCAGACAACGCGGCCCCTAAAGCCGGTAGCCTCGGCAATGGTGTGCACCAAGTCTTTGATGCTGATCTCGAACGCGCTGCCGAGGTTGACCGGCTCGCTGGAGTCGTAGCGTTCGGCGGCCAGCACAATGCCCTCGGCGGCGTCCTCTACGTACAGGAACTCGCGCGTCGGCGAACCATCGCCCCAGACCACGATCTCGTCGTCGCCGCGCGCCTGGGCTTCCACGCATTTGCGGATCAAGGCCGGGATGACGTGCGAGCTTTCCGGGTCGAAATTGTCACCCGGCCCGTAGAGATTCACCGGCAACAGAAAAATCGAGTTGAAGCCGTACTGCTGCCGATACGCCTGCGACTGCACCAGCAGCATCTTCTTCGCCAGGCCGTAAGGCGCGTTGGTCTCCTCGGGGTAGCCGTTCCACAGGTCGTCCTCGCGGAAGGGGACCGGGGTGAATTTGGGATAGGCGCAAACCGTGCCGATGGCGACGAATTTCTCCACGCCTGCGCGCCACGCTTCATGCAGCAGCTGCACGCCCATCATCAGGTTGTCGTAGAAAAACTCGGCCGGGTGCGCGCGGTTCGCGCCGATGCCACCAACGTGTCCGGCGGCGTGGATCACCAAATGCGGTCGCGTCTCGGCATACAGGCGCAGGATGTTGTCCCGCTCACGCAAGTCGTAATCTGCCTTGCGCGGGACAAAAATGTCACGGCAGCCCACCGCTCGAAGACGCGCTACGATGTGCCGGCCCAGAAAGCCTGCGCCGCCGGTGACCACAACCCGTTTGGAAGACCAATCGAAACTCATAGCTTTAGCCTTTCATCAAAAGGTCGAAGGCAGAAGCACCGAGCCGGCGCCCATACCGCCTTCACGGTTACTCGTTCAATATGCACCTTGCCGGCTCAGCACTGCACCCAGCGTGCGCCAAAGGATGACCAGGTCGAGCCAGAGCGAGTAGTTGCGGATGTAATACAAGTCCAGATGCGTGTTGAGATGCAGCGGCAGGTCGCTGCGCCCGTTCACCTGCCACCAGCCGGTGATGCCCGGCGGCACGGCCAGCCGCTGGCGCTGCCACGGCTCATAACTTTCAACAATGAACTCCTGCTCCGGGCGCGGGCCGACCAGGCTCATCTCGCCCTTGAGGACGTTGAAGAACTGCGGCAACTCGTCCAGGCTGAAGGCGCGCAGCCAGCGTCCGGCGCGCGTCACCCGCTCGTCGTCCGGGAACTTGTGAACCGGCCGGCCCTGCTCATCCCGGCGCGGTGCCGGGCGGCGGCTTTCCGCATCCACATACATGGTGCGGAACTTATACATGTTGAACAACCGCCCATTCTCGCCCACACGCCGCTGGCTGAAGATGACCGGCCCCGGCGAATCCAGCTTGATCCAGAGCGCAATCAGGGCCATCAACGGCAGGCCGGGGATGAGCAACAGCAACGTCACTACGATGTCGAACAGGCGCTTGACGCCCCAAGCCAGGCCGGTGATGCGCGGTTCGCGCAGCCCGATCAGGGGAATGTCGCCGAGCGTCTCCACCGAGGATTGCACGAACACCAACCGGAAGTAATCGGGCACCAACCGCACGCGCACCGGCTCGGTCAACAGGTCATACTCCAGCTTTTCGATCTCGGCATACTGCTCCACCGGCAAAGCCACAATCACTTCATCCACACAAAGTGCTCGCACTAGAGCGGGCACATCCCGCAGGCGGCCCAGAAGCGGCAGGTCGTGCGGCCCCTCCTGCAGCTGGTCATCTACGCAACCGACGATCAACGCCGTATCGCCCAGACGGTTGCGCAGCGCAGCGACGACGTTGGCAGCCATCTCGCCTGCGCCCACCACCAGCACGCGGATCATGGCGCTGCCCCGACTCCGCCGGTAGCGCAAATACAAACCGACTGCGAGACGCAGCCCGCTCAGGCCTACCAGTTCGATGAAGAAGAAATACACCACCAGCAGGCGCGGCACGTCGCGAAAGGTGAAGTAAAGAAAACCGGCAAACACGAACGTTGCCACGAACAGGGCGCGAAGTAGGCCGGCCGGGTGGCCGGCGAGCGTTGCGCCGCGCCTCACGTCGTAA
>JANWXR010000023.1 GCA_025057205.1 Anaerolineales bacterium
GCTGATCGGCGCGGCGCCGCTGCTTGCCGGCACGGGCGTCATCCTGGCGATCGGCTACTTCCCGCTGAACATCGGCCCAGCGGCGGACGCGCTGGCGACCGGCGACCTGGCGCTGGCCGTGCAGAACCTGGGCAACGTGCTGTCCGCTCCGGATGCCTGGCTGTGGGTTTACCTTCTGTTTACGGTGAGCAACTCGATGCTGCCCTCGGCCTCCGACCGCCGCGCCTGGCTGCCGGTCCTCGCCATCGTTGCCGTGGTGACCGCTCTGCTCCTCTACGCCGGATTTGGGCCGCACCTGGCCGATTTCATCGCCGGGCCGCTGGAGATGGGCATCCGCCTACTGGCAACCGCGTTCACCATCACCGTTGCGCTCAACGTCTGCATCGCCCCGCTGCTGTATCTTGTGGAGCGGGCGTTAATGCAGCTCACCGGACTGAAAGTGGAGTATTGATGGAGTCTATGTCCTCCACGGTTCCGTTTTGAGTGCTCTAAAGAAAACGCACTGTGGAGAACGCCGAGATCGCAGAGTTCTTCCTTGATGTTTCTCCGCGTGTTTTGTGCAATCTCGGCGATGAAACATCCTTTTTGCAGTGGACGCTGCTTTGACTTTACTCAATAGGAGCAAAAATGTTGAAAGGCAAGACCGCCCTTGTCACCGGCTCCACCAGCGGCATCGGGCTGGGCATCGCCCGTGCGCTCGCAGCCGCAGGCTGTAACGTGATGCTGAATGGTTTCGGCGACCCGGGGCAGATTGAGCAGACGCGCGCCGAGCTGGCAAAAACGCACGGCGTCCGCGTCGCCTACCATCCCGCCGACCTGAGCCAGCCGGCGCAGATCGCCGACCTGATTGCCAGCACGGTTCGTGAATTCGGCAGTGTGGACGTGCTATGCAACAACGCCGGCATCCAGTTCGTGGCCCCGATTGACGAGTTCCCACCGGAGAGGTGGGATGCCATCATCGCAGTGAATCTGTCGGCGGCCTTTCACACCATCCGCCACGCCCTGCCGTACATGAAGCGCGCCGGTTGGGGCCGCATCATCAACACCGCCTCGGCGCACGGGCTGGTAGCTTCGGTGAACAAGGCAGCCTACGTTGCGGCCAAGCACGGCCTGGTGGGGTTGACCAAGGTGGTTGGGTTGGAGACGGCAGGCAGCGGCATCACCTGCAACGCCATCTGCCCGGGCTGGGTGCGGACCGAGCTGGTAGAGAAGCAAATCGTGGCGCGCGCGCAACAGCTCAACCTGCCCATCGAGGAGGCCGCCACCAGCCTGCTGGTGGAGAAGCAGCCGTCGAGGCAGTTCGTCAGCGTCGAGCAGATCGGGCAGCTGGCCGTCTTTCTGTGCTCGGACGCCGCCGCGCAGATAACGGGCACGACGCTCTCCATTGACGGCGGCTGGACGGCGCAGTAACTTGGCTCGCATAAAGAACGCCGGACGCGCTAAGAGTTTTGCTGCTTCGCATCTTCGCGCCGAGCTTCGCCTCGGCTCTCCCAACGGCTTAGGAACAGGAGCAGGCCGACGACTACGGCCACTAACACACCAAAGGTGGCGAGCTTGACAAGGCGCGACTCGATGAGCAGCGCGGCGGCAGCGAAGACGAGGCAGAACAGCCAGTAGCCCAGCACAATGACCGGCTGCGGCAGCCCCAAGTCGGCCAGGCGGAAGTGCAGGTGGCCGCGGTCGCCTTGCAGCGGCGAACGCCCGTGACGCCAGCGGTCAACAATCTGAAAGGCCACGTCCACAATCGGGATGGCCATCACCAGCAAGGCCGTCATCACGCGCGCCGGTGCGATGATGGAGAGCGCGGCCAGCGCGAACCCCAGCGCCATCGCCCCGCTCGACCCAAGAAACACGCGCGCCGGGTGGAAGTTGAACAGCAGAAAGCCCAGACACGCGCCCGCCAGCGCAAAAGAATACAGCGCCACCTCCGGCTGGCCGAGTTGCAGCGAGTGCAGTGCGAACAGCAGCGCCGCAATCGCGCCGACGCCGGCGGCCAGGCCGTCCAACCCGTCCAGCCAGTTCACCGTATTCAGCATCCCCATAATCCAAAACACGCTCAGCGGGTAGGCGATGACGAGCGGAATCTCCCACTCGCCGAACACCGGCAACGTGACACGTCCAATAAAGATGTCCATGAAGAGGGCAAAGAGGGCCAGTGCAAGTTGCGCGAGAAACTGCGGCGCAGGCTTCAAATCCAATCGGTCATCGGCCAAGCCGGCCAGCGCCGCCAGCGCCGTGCCAACCAACACGCCCAGCAGTGGCAAGTGCAGATTCGTATCGGCGGGCAGGAAGCCGGAAAAGTACAACGTCGCCCCAACGCCGAAGAATCCGGCGAACAGCCCTATTCCGCCCAGCCGCGAGATGGGCCGCGGATGTCGCCGCCGCCCGCCCGGAAACTGCATCAACCCCAGGCGCGGCCCAAGCTTCAGCGCCAGCCACGCGCCCAGCGCCGCAATCACCAGCGCCGAAACAAAAACAAGGAAAGGCACACGACTTCTACCCGCATCGAGGAGCGTGAATTCACCCGAATTCTTGCCGGTCCTTCCGCGTCATTCGCGCAATTCGATGCCCAACAACTCCAGCCGAGACGGACGTTGCTAATAGATAAACGGGATCAGTTTGCGCACGCGCTTTTGATACTCGGCATAGCGCTCGAATTTGCGTAAGAGCTGGCGCTCTTCGCGGCGCGACTTTAGGTCGAAGAAGATGAACAACATCAAGGCGTAGAGCAGGGTCAGCGGGCTGGCGACGACCAGCGCCCAACCGAAGGCGGCCAGGCTCAGGCCGCTATAGATGGGATGGCGCACCAACGCATAAGCACCCGTCTCGACCAGTGTGGCGTCGTCCTTCGGATGGGGCAGCGGCGTTAGGTTCGCGCCAAGATACAGCAAGCCGGCCAATCCCAGCAGGCCGCCTAGGCCGCCCAACACCAGGCCGACAATGAGTGTGACCAATGACCACGGTGGCCCCCAGCTCGACACGCCGGGCAGCTCGCGCGGGCCAAGCCCCACGAGCAGGAACAAGCCGACCTGCACGACGACGTACCACTCGCCGCGCGTCCCACGCCACCGAGGCGCGTCGTTCATCGCAGTCCCATCAGATGCATCAGCCGGTCTTCGAGCTGCACCACCCACGTCGAGAGGTCGCTCCCCGCCGCCAGGCGCGTAATCGCCGTTAGCTGGCCGCTCGCCAAAAGATAGCCGACCACGATGAGCAACAGGCCGCTGAGGATGCCGGAGGTGTGCAGGTACAGCGTCGCGCCGCCGACCTTCACGTCAAAGCCCCGGCCCTTGAGCAACTGCCAGAAGCGCGAGCCTTGCCCCAGCCGGCTGAAGAACGCGGACACCAGAATCAGCGGCGCGCCCAAACCAAGCGCATAGACGAAGGCCAGCAGCCCGCCCTGAAGCACCGCCACGCCCTGCGTCGCCAGCAGCGTCAGGATGGCGCCAAGGATGGGGCCGACGCAGGCCGTCCAGCCAAGCGCGAACGTTGCGCCGTACAGGTTCGTGCCGGCGACTGTAGCCGCCGGCTTGCCCTGAAATTGCGGCCCGGCAAAGCCCAGCCCCAGCAAATTCATCACCCCGAAAAGAATGATGACCCAGCCGCCGAGCAACGTCAGCGACTGAATGTGCTGAAAGAGCAACGCGCTGATAGCCGTAGCCGTCGCGCCAAGTAGCGTGACCGTGGTCGCCAGCCCCAGGAAGAAGGCGACCGTCATCAGAACGACGTTCTGCTTCTGCGCCTGGAAGGTGAAGGCGAAGTAGGCCGGCAGGATGGGCAGCGTGCACGGGGAGAGGAAGCTGAGCACGCCGGCCAGAAAGGCGGCGGGCAGCAGAATCAACAGGCTCTGGCCGTTCGTCGCCGAAGCGGACGAGCCGGTGTTGACCGACAGCAACACAATCAACAACAGCGCCGCCGCACTCAGGACGACGGCAGCGACCAGCGGGCGCGAGAGCCGGCGGCGCAAGCGAGGCTCAGTTTGTTCTAGCATGGTTACTCACAATCAAAGCGTATTGGAATTATAGACGAGCCGCTCACGCACGGCTTAAGGCCGGGTGAGAGTTTCGCCGCCCAGTTCGGCGCTGGCGACCAGGGTCAGGGTCAGTTCATTCAGCCCGGCCAGCCGCAGCAGGAAGACGGGCGATGACACCACGCCGCGCACGAAAACCTGCCCGCCATCCGAAAACACCTCGCTTAGCGTCACCCGCGCCGCGCCCGCACGATCCAGCGTTGCCTGCGCCAGCGTGTAGGCCGAGGGCCTGCCGTCGGCGTCTACCAGCCGCAATTCCAGTGTCGTCGTCCCGCCGGCCTCTACGCGCTCCACCGCCTGCGCCGCCGCGCGGGCCGCCTCGTCGAGCGCGGCCTGCCCCAACCGAACGTTGCCGATGAGCAGAGCGGCGTCCACCAACAGCCCAAGGACCAACAGCGCGCCCACCGCCAGCGCGATTTGAAAGGCCAGCCGCGCGCGCCGGCCCTCTCTAGCAAACATGCTTGGCTCTCCTACCAAAAACCCAATTTACCCCAGAGCGCGCAGAGATATTTGTACCCATTCGCGTTCATTCGTGTCCATTCGCACCCATTCGTGCACTTTCGTGTCCCACTAACTGCAGCCGTTCAAGTGAATGCCGCGATTTTACCGTGTGCTAAAATCCTCGGCATGGAGTCCATTTACCTTGATTATGCCGCCACCACGCCGCTCGACCCGCGCGTGCTCGAGGCGATGCTGCCCTACCTGCGCGAGGAGTTCGGCAACCCTTCGTCGGTGCACGGCTTTGGCCGCCGCGCCGAGAAAGCGGTGGAGGGCGCGCGCCGCACCGTGGCCGAGGTGCTCGGCTGCGACCCGGACGAAATCATCTTCACCGGCGGCGGCTCCGAGTCCAACAATCTGGCGCTGCGCGGCGCGGCGTTCGCGGCCCGCGAGCTGCGCGGCGCGAACCATCTCATCACCGCGCCCACCGAACACGAGGCCGTGCTGGCGACCATGCATCAGCTGCGCGACCACTTCGGCTTTGAGCTGACCGAGCTGCCGGTAGACCGGACGGGTCGCGTCGAGCCGGCGGACGTGGTGCGCGCACTGCGACCGGACACTGCACTGGTGAGCGTGATGACGGCCAACAACGAGATCGGCACACTGCAACCGGTTGCCGAGATTGCCGCCATCTGCCACGAGCGCGGCGTGCTCTTTCACACCGACGCGGTGCAGGCGGCCAGCCAGCTCGATCTGAACGTGCGCGCCTCGGGCGTGGATTTGCTATCGCTCGGCGCGCACAAGTTCTACGGGCCGAAGGGCGTGGGCGCGCTGTACGTGCGACGCGGGACGCCGCTGCTGCCAACGCAGACGGGCGGCGCGCAGGAACGCGGTCGGCGCGCCGGCACATCCAACGTCGCCTCCATCGTCGGACTGGCCGAGGCGCTGCGAATCACGGCGCAGGAGCGCGAGACGCACAACGCCCGCTTCGCCGCGCTGCGCGAGTACGTCATCGCCGGCGTGCTCAGCAACGTGCCGGAGAGCCGCGTCACCGGCCACCGCCTGGAGCGCCTGCCCAACCATGCCTCGTTCGTGTTCCGATACATCAACGGCAACGACCTGCTGATGCACCTTGACCTGGCCGGCATTGCGGCTTCGTCCGGCTCGGCCTGCAAGACCGGCGACCCGCGCCCTTCGGGCGTGCTGTTGGCGCTGGGCCTGGAGCCAGAGTGGGCGCTCGGCTCGCTGCGCATCACTGTGGGCCGCGGCACGACCGAGGCGCATGTGGAGCGGCTGGTGGCGGTGCTGCCGAAAGCGGTGGAGAAGCTGCGCGCCGAGCGATTGGCTTTAGCATGAAGATGAGCGATCGGGTTAGAGTAGTCGTCGCCATGTCCGGCGGCGTGGATAGTTCGGTGGCGGCGGCGCTGCTGGTGCAGCAGGGCTACGAAGTGATTGGCCTGATGATGAGGCTATGGGGCGAGCCTGAGTTGAACGGCGGCGTGCACAATCGCTGTTGCTCGCCGGACTCGATGGCGCAGGCGCGGCGCGTAGCCGAGAAGCTGGACATCCCCTTCTACGTGGTGGATGCGCAGGCCCCGTTCAAGTCTCGCGTAGTGGATTTCTTCATCAACGGCTACCTCAGCGGCGTCACGCCCAACCCGTGCCTGGAGTGCAACCGTCACATCCGCTGGGACTTCCTGCTCCGGAAGGCGCTTTCGCTCGACGCGCAGTACCTGGCCACCGGCCATTACGCGAGAGTTCGCTTCATCTCCAAAAGTGAAGGCGGGCCGGGAGGCGAGGGGGAGTTCCAACTCCTCAGGGCCGTTGACGAGCGCAAAGACCAATCCTATGTGCTCAGCGTGATGGGTCAGGCGCAGCTTCGGCACGCGCTGTTCCCGGTCGGCGCGTACACCAAGGCCGAGGTGCGCGAGCTGGCCCGGCAATTCGACCTGCCGGTGGCCGAGCGGCCCGAAAGCCAAGACCTGTGCTTCCTCGCCGACAACGACTACCGGCGCTTCCTGAGGCAGCACGCCAGCGAGGGATTGCGACCCGGCCCCATCATCCGCAGCGACGGCACGGTCATCGGCCAGCACCAGGGCCTGCCGTTCTACACCATCGGGCAGCGAAAGGGCATCGGCGTGGCCGGGTCAGAGCCGCTTTACGTGCTCGGTACGCGCCCGGAGGCCAATGCGCTGGTGGTGGGCACGGCAGATGAATTAGGCAGCGACCGGCTGACGGCAGGCCGCGTCAACTGGATTAGCGGCACCGCGCCGGCAGAGCCGTTCCGCGCCGAGGTGAAGATTCGCTACAAGGCGCCGCCGGTCGCGGCGACCGTCACCCCGCTGCCCGACCAGCGGGCGGAGGTCATCTTCGACCAGCGCCTGCGCGACATCACGCCCGGTCAGGCGGCGGTATTCTACACAGGCGAGGTGTGTCTTGGCGGCGGCATCATCCTGCGCGCCGACCGGCGTTACGAGCAACAACGATGACGCTTCCGACCTTGCTCTTCGCTTTCATTCTCTCCACGCTCTACGGGGCGGGCTTTCACCTATGGCAGGGCGGCGACGCGCGTCGGCTGCTGCTTTACCTGCTGGCGGGCTGGCTGGGCTTCGTGCTTGGCCACCTCATCGGCGACTTACTGGGCATTCGCTTGCTGGCGGTGGGCGCGCTCAATACCTTCACCGCCACGCTCGGCAGCGCGGTGGCGCTCTTCGCCGCGCGGCTGCTGGCGCTCAACGAAACAACGGATGGAGCGGATGAGCATAGATGAAACGGATGGCAGCGATGTTGCACATCTGGATAGGCCGTGTGGTCAACGGATGGAGCGGATGAGCATAGATGAAACGGATGGAGACCCATTCGCTCAATCCGCTTATCCAGTCCCATCCGCCCCATCCGTTCAATCCGTCGCATCCGTTCCATCCATTCAATCCGCTCAATCCGTTGATGTATAATCCCCGCCATGTCCACCGAGATGCCGCAACCGCAGACGAACGGGACCGGGCCGGCAGTGACGCCTCCTGCACCGGACACGAAGCCGGGCGCCGCTAAGCCGGGCAGAACCACGCCTACCCAAGGCGGGCTGACGCCGAAGCAGCGCACTGCTCTAATTCTCGCCGGCAGTGTTGCCCTGCTCATCGTCGCCGGCCTGATTGTGTTCGGCGTCTTTCTGGTGAACAACCCGGCGCAGGCCTCGGTCTGGCGCGACGTGTTCATCATCTTCATGGCGCTGGAGATGATCGTCATTGGCGCGGCGCTGGTGATCCTGATGATCCAGCTGGCAGCGCTCATCAACCTGCTGAAGAACGAAGTCCGCCCCATCCTGGAAGCGACGCAGGAGACGCTTAACACGGTGCGCGGCACGACCATCTTCCTCAGCGAGAACCTGACGGAACCGATTGTGAAGCTCAATGCCTACGTGGCGGGGTTATCGAAAATCGTGGAAACGGTAAGTTCGCTCGGAAATATTTTCCGGCGTTTGTAACCACTCGACGCGCGGCGTGCCTGGGCGCGCCAACGCGGCGCTAGTCTATAAACCAAAGGAGACTTCAACCATGGCTGACAACGATAGCGATTTCGGCGCTTTCTTGACCGGATTCATCATCGGCGGTGTGGTCGGTGCGGCAGTGGCCTTGATCCTGGCCCCGCAGTCCGGCGAGGAGACGCGCGCGCAGTTGCGCCAGCGCAGCATCGAACTGCGCGACCAGGCGTATGAGGCGGCGGAGGACGCGCGCCGGCGGGCCGAGGAAGCGGCCATGCAGGCCCGCACCCGCGCCGAACAAGCCACTGCCGAAGCGCGCGCCCGCGCCGAGAAGCTGGCCGCCGAGGCACGCGCCCGCCTGGACGAGCTGGCCGAGCGTGGTAAGACCGTCGTCACCGAGCAACGCGAAAAGATTGCTTCGCGCCTCGGCAAGAAGGAGAGCGGCAACGCTGGCAGCATCGAAGTGCCGCCTGAGCCGGCGCAGGGCTGAGGCTACCTCTGCCGAGGGGCTAACAAGAAGACGCAAGACAAGCGTTCGGTCGGCCACGTCCAGTAGCCGCCTTCCAACAGCTCGTGTTTCACCTGCGGCGAGGCGAAGCCCGGCAGGCGCATGTGTTTATTGGGTGGCCTCGCCGCCCTCATTACTCCCCTCTGTTCATCATGGCAGTTGGATTATCGTGGCGACTCGCGCGGGTCGGTTATCAGTTTGAGACCATCCAAAATTTGGCACACACGTTTCCTTGACAACGTGCCAATATAGTCGCGCAGTTGAGCCTTATCTACCGTGAAGACCTGTGACACGACGACCACACTCTGCCTGGGTAGGTTGGCCTCCCCTGGCTCAAGCAAAACGTTACCCGGCACATTGGCTCGCTTGAGATTGGAGGTAGGGCTACAAACGATCACAGTGTTGATGCGGCTGTGATTGAACATGTGACTCCACTGCAAAAACTATGATCTCACCGCGAAGCCGCGAAGAGCGCGGTGGGGAGCGCCAAGGATTCGCTTTTGTTTTTCTTGGCGTTCTTGGCGTCTTCGCGGTTCAGATGGGCTTTTTTCAGTAGAGCCACATGTTATTCTGAATGACCACGCTTGGATGAAAGTAGCCGGGTTCCGAGCCCCCTGGTTCGCCGAGGTCAACCCAGAAGATGTCGCCTTGATTGATTACCATTCGCCCTCCACCATACGCCTATGATGGCGGCGAAGTTTCCGGAGGTGTTTTCGCTCGGTCTTGTCCGCAGGGGCATTTTCAAAGGCCTTGTTGATTTTCTCGAACAGCAGTCTGTCTTGATACTCACGGATGAAGTTTTCCAGCGCCAACACAAAGATGCGGCTACGGGACACCTTCATTTCGCGGGTGAGGGTCTCCACCTGCTCGAAGAGAGACTTTTGGAGAGAAATGGCTGTCTTGATGTTTGCCATAAGATTATACTTTCTACTGAAAATAGTATAACACGGCGCTTAGCGGCCCTGGATAGGCTTTGATGTCACAACGGTCCATCTGAGACGATAGGATAGCTAACTTCGAGGACACATCCACCACATACATATTCGGAGACTTGCTCATCTCTATTAGCAAGCGCCTACCTCGACAATGGCCCGCGCCAGCTGTCCGAGGACATCCCCGGCCAGCACACTGGCCGTCGTCCCCATCTCCGCCGCCGCCAGTTCGCCCGCGCGGCCATGCAGATACGCCCCGGCCACCGCCGCTTCGTAAGCCGGTAGGCCCTGCGCCCGCAAACCCACGATTGCCCCGGCCAACGCGTCGCCCGTCCCGGCGCGCGCCAGCGCCGCGGTCGCAAACGGCTGCACGGTCGCCCGTCCGTCAGGCGCAGCAACGACCGTGAACGCGCCTTTGAGCACCACCACATGCCCCCACTCTGCCGCGAACTTTTGCGCCTGACCGATCCGGTCAGATTGCAAAACGTTTTTATCCACGCCGGTCAGCGCCGCCATCTCGCCGGGATGCGGCGTAAGCACGCTGTTGGCCGGCAACGCGCGCGGCCAATCGGGGAGCTGCGCGAGCAGGCGCAGGCCATCGGCATCCACCACCAGCGGCGGCAGGTTCCCGTGCTCCAGCAGGCGGCGCACAAAAGCGCCGGTCGTTTTCTCCAATCCGAAGCCGCAACCAAACAGCAGCGCGGTGTAGTTCGATAGCTCTGCCCGGAGCCGGTCGGCGGCAGGCTCGGCGATGAACCCGCGCTCTTCCGGCAACACCAGCCAGGTGGCCTCCGGCAACTGCGCGGCGACGACGGGATGAATCGTCTGCGGCAGCGCCAGGGTCACCAGCCCCGCGCCGAGGCGATACGCAGCCACGCCCGCAAGGTAGGCTGCGCCCGTGAAATTGACCGAGCCGGCCACAATCAACGCGCGCCCGAAGGTGCCCTTGTGCGCGTCGCGCGGGCGTTGGGGCAGCAACGCCTTGACGGTCTCCGGCGTCGCCAGCTCCACGCGGACGGCCCTCCACTCCGGCAGGTCGGTGGGGATGCCGATGTCGGCGACGAGCAGCTCGCCGCGCGCCTCTACGCCGGGGAAGGCGAAGTGGCCCCGCTTGGCGGCGGCGAAGGTGACGGTCAGGTCGGCGGGGAGGGCCAGCGGGTCGAGCGCGCCGGTGTCGCAGTCCAGGCCGGAGGGACAATCCACCGCAACGACGAAGGGGCGCGGCTCCCGTTCGCGTAGCGCCAGCCCGGCCTGACGCAGCAAATCGGCGGAAGGGCCGGTCAGCGGAAAACGCACGCCCGTGCCGAAGACGGCGTCAATCACCACCGTCGCGCCGCCGAGCAAGTTGCGCAGCACGCGCCAGCGCTGGTCGTTCTCGGCATCCACGACGAAGACGCTCTTCTCACGCAGTCGCTTGATTTTGAAGTCGCTCTCATCGGGCGCCTGCACCAGATACACGGCCACGCGCGCGCCCGCGTTCGAGAGATAGTGTGCGGCCACCAGGCCATCGCCGCCGTTGTTGCCCTTGCCGCACAGCGCCACGATTTTATGCCGCTCAAGGTCGTCGCCTAGGCGCGCCAGCACGGCCTCGGCCACGGCGCGACCGGCGTTGTCCATCAACTGCGCGAAGGTGACGCCGGCCCGATCGGCGGCGGCGTCCAACGCTTTCATCTCGGCAACAGTGACGATTTTGGTCATGCCCGTTTACGGCGGATGACGGCCCGGCAGTGAAGGCGCGCAGGCTGCGGAGTTCGGAGCTAGCGGGCGGCAGCGCGGCGCGGTCGGCGAAAGATTCCCTGAGACCAATACCACTCCAGCGTCTGTCGCGCGCCCTCCTCGAACGGCGTCGGGGAGAAGCCCAGCTCGGCGTGCGCCTTGTCGGAGGAGACGCGCCAATCCTGAAACACGTAGGAGGCCAGGTTAATGGGATAGTACGGCTCGCGGCCTGTGCGTTCGGCGCGCGCGGTGAGCCAGCGCGCCAGGCGCAGCATCAGCTGAGAAGGGACGTTCAGACGCCAAGGGGAGATGCCCGCCAGCCGGCTGATGATGTCGTTCGCTTCCCGGTGCGTCAGCGACTCGCCGCAGACGTTGTAGATTTCGCCGGGACGCGCCAGCCGGAGCGCGGCCACGATGGCGCGGGCCACGTCCGGCACGAAGGCCGGAAAGGTAAGCCGCCGGCCGTTCTCCACCTGGATGCGCAGGCCCTTGAGCGGGTCCTCAAAGAACAGGCGGTTGAAGGCGTACCGGCCCCACGGCCCGTAGAACGCACCGGGGCGTAGCACCACGGCGGGCAAGTTCGCGCCGCGTACAAACATATTGACAAGGTTCTCCGCGTCAAGTTTGCTGCGCTGATAGGGGTCAGCCGGCCGGCACTTCACCGTCTCATCAATCACTATACCGGGCGGATGTTCGCCGACGACGGCAATAGTGGAGATATGAATCAGTTTTTCGACTTCGAAGCGGCGCGCCGCCTCGACCACGTGCGCCGTGCCCTGCACGTTAACGCGCTCGAAGTCCTCTTGACGGCCCCAAAAGCGAAACAGGCCGGCGGCATGCACGCCATAGCGGCAGCCGGCAACGGCCTGCTGGACTTTGGCCGGGTCGAGCACATCACCGATGACCAATTCGACGTTGGGATGCGCCAGATGGTGCGTATCGCTGGTTTCGCGCACCAACGCCCGTACGCGGAACCCTTCCGCCAAAAGTTGGGGCACAAGATGATGACCGAGGAAACCGGTGGCGCCGGTGACGAAGACAAGGTCGTTGCTCATCGCGGCAATGATACTACGATGAGCCTTTGGCCGTCCGCATACTTCTTGCAACGTGTGCACGCAAAACATGTCAGCCGCACCCTGAGCGGACGCTGAGCGAAGCGAAGCGGTAGTCGAAGGAGCGGCACGTTCCCTGACAACCTTTGCATGCACACCTTGCAAAAAAGAGCTTTCAGCTAAGAATGACGGCGGCTGACAAGAAACGAGGCGACGGCCAACGCGACGGCGGCCAGTCCGATCGTGCCGAGCGCCAGACCGACCCGCTTTCGATCCAACTTCGGCAGCCTCAGCTCTTCGGCTTTGGGCAGGGCCAGCGGCAGGGGCTCGCCAGCCAAAAACTCCTTCACCGGCTCCAGACGCTGGCGCAGGTTGGCGCCGAAGGCCAGGCGCATCACGGCGGCCACGGCGGCATAGTGGCCGGGCTTGCGGAAGATGGTCGCCACGTCCCAGGCCAACGGCGGGTCGCCGACGAGCACGGCGTGCGAGTAGGTAAATTGCAGCAGCCCCTCCTTGCCGTGAATGCGTCCAAAGCCGGACTCCTTAACGCCGCCGAACGGCAGCATCGGTACGGCAAACTGACAGATGGTGTCGTTGATGAGCACCGAGCCAACTTCCAGCTCGCGCGCCACGCGTCGGGCGCGGTCGTGGTTGTTGCTCCAGACCGAAGCGCCCAGTCCGTAGCGGCTGTCGTTCGCCAGCCGGACCGCTTCATCCTCATCCTTCACCTTCATAATCGGCAGCAGTGGGCCGAAGGTCTCCTCCTGCATCAGGAGCATGTCATGGTTCACGTCCACCAGCAGGGTCGGCTCGACGAACATTCCGCGCAGGCCGCCGCCGTGGAGCAGGCGCGCACCTTTGGCCAGCGCATCATCCAAGTGGCGCCGAATAGTCTGAATCTGACGTGGGTCGGACATCGGCCCAAAGTGGTGCGGGTTGTCCTTCTCCGGCGAGTAACCATAGGTCAGCTCTTTGGTATAGCGCAGCGCCTCGCTGACGAACTCGTCGTAAACGTCCTCGACGACATACACCCGCTCGACGGACATACACGTCTGGCCGGTGTTGAAATACGCGCCCCACACCGCCCACCTGGCGGCGGCGCTCACGTTGGCGTCCTCCAGAACGATGAGTGGGTCTTTGCCGCCCAACTCGCAGGTCACCGGGATAAGGTGCTCGGCGGCAGCGCGCATCACGGCACGGCCTGTCGGCGTGGAGCCGGTGAGGAAGATGAAATCGGGCCGAGCCTGCACCATGGCCGCGCCCACCTGAGCATCACCGTGGATGACGCGCACGAACGGAGCCAGCTCCGGCACGCGCCGGAAGAGCTGCTCCATCAGTACGCCGACCGCGCCGGTGACCTCAGACGGCTTAAGGACGACGGTGTTGCCCGCCAGCAGCGCCGCCAGCGTCGGAGGCATGGCGAGGGCGAACGGATAGTTCCACGGCGCGATCACACCGACCACGCCGTACGGGCGCCGCTCGATGTAAGGCTGCTTGAAAAGATAGAGGCCGCGCGGCACCGGCTCCGGCTTCAGCCAATCCGCCGCATGCCGGCAGTACTGGTGCAGCAGGTCCGCGACCATGAAGACCTCAATCAGCGCATCCTGACGCGACTTGCCGGTGTTCTGGTTGATTATGGCAGAGATTTCGTCGCGCGCGTCAATCATCAATTCCTGAAAGCGATTGAGGAGGCGTGCCCGCTCCGCCACAGAGACATTGCGCCACCAACGCGCCGCCGCGCGCATATCGCCGACTGCCCGGCGGGCCTCCTCCGGCGAGGTCATCGCAATCTGACTAAAGGTTTCGCCGGTTGCCGGGTTCACAACGGAGAGGATGCGTTGCTCGGCCATGCGGCCAATCATGCCCTAGCCGGAGGGGGCTGTCAATTCGGAGCTGACCAAGGCAGTCCAAGTTGGGGGATAATCCCCAGCAGGTGCGCATCAACCGAGGGTTTTGAACCGGGGTGCATTCCAGATTATTCGCCGCTCCTTTGACTGCGGCCCGCATAAAGCTGCGAGCCTCCGCTCAGGAAACGGCCCAGCCCAAAAAATAGAAACGCACCCTTGAACCGGGCTGGGTTGCATGTTAGGCACTTTTGCAGGAAACTTAATCTGCTCTTGAACTATCTCGGGTAGGTTCCTATGAGTGCTGAATATCCTGCGCTCAAGCGTATGTCAAAAATCCTTTTGATCGAAGATGAGGCGACCGTGCGTGACACGCTCGCTCTCAACCTGCGCAACGACAACTACGAGGTCATCGTGGCCAGCGATGGCGCCGAGGGGTTGCGTCTGGCACGCGAGCAGTCGCCCGACCTCATCATCCTCGACTTGATGCTCCCGGAGCTGGACGGTCTCTCTCTCTGCCGCATGCTGCGGCGCGACTCAAATGTGCCCATCATCATGCTCACAGCGCGCAGCACAGAGATGGACCGCATCAACGGCCTGGAGACCGGCGCCGATGATTACGTGGTCAAGCCCTTCAGCCTGGGTGAATTGCTAGCCCGCGTGCGCGCCTTGTTACGCCGCGCCAAGGCCAATAACCGTGCCGTCGCCACCAAGCTCAGCTCTGGGGAACTCACCCTTGATCTGATCGCCCGGCGCGCCTATCGCAATCAGAGCGAACTGAAGCTTACTCACCGCGAATTCGACTTGCTGGCCGAGCTGATGCGCAACCAGGGCGCCGTCCTCTCGCGCGACCTGCTGCTCAACCGTGTCTGGGGCTACGACTACGTAGGTGACAGCCACACGGTGGATGTCCACATCCGCTGGCTCCGTGAGAAAATTGAAGAAGACCCATCCGCGCCCAAGCGCATCACCACCGTGCGCGGCGTCGGGTACCGGTTCGAGAATTAGAACGCCCCGGCGAGGGGGTGATGAACCAAACAAAGTTCGCCTCTGGCGAGTCACACAATGCACTTCATGTAACCGGGGCTACACCATACGCTATACGCCATACGCTATACGCCATACCTATCATGGACCTCCCCTGGCTGATTGCCCTCTTCGCTCTCTTTGCCGCACTGGCCTGCGCCTATCTGTGGAGAAGAGAACGTGCGCATTCGCTAAAGCTCGAAAGTGAACGTCACGCAGCCGAACGCGCCTTTCGCGACGCTGACGCCGATGCCCGCAAGCGCGCCGAATACCTCAACGCCCACTTCGCGGCGGACTCCGATGCCGTGATGCTCATCGCGCCCGATCGAACGATCATCCAGTTGAACGACTCGGCGCGCACCCTATTCGGCGAGTGGGCGAAGCCCGGACAGACGTTGATGACGGCCACACGCTCCGTCGAGCTGGACGAGATGGCCGCCCATGTGCTGGCCGGCGGCGAGGACAACGACCGCCAAATCATGATTAACAACCTGCCTCATCGCGTGCGCGCCGTCACCGCCGGGCCTTACGGGCTGGCCATCGAGCTGAAGGACCTGAGCGAGCTGCAACGGCTCGGCCGCGCCCGACGCGATTTCATCGCCAACATCTCCCACGAGCTGCGCACGCCGCTGACCTCTATCCGCCTGGTGGTCGAAAGCTTGCTCACGGGCGCCGCGCGCGATCCCGCCACGACGCAAGGGTTGCTGCAAAAAATCAACACCGAAGTGCGTGCGCTAGAGCAAATGGCACAGGAGCTACTCGATTTGGCGCAGATCGAGTCGGGGCAAGCCATCGTTAAGCTGCTGCCTACACCGGTGGATCAAATTGTATATGACGCTATCGAACGGCTTAGGCCGCAGGCCGAGCACAAGTCGTTGCGCCTGCACGTGAACGTGCCGCCCGACCTCATCGCGCTGGCCGACGCCGACCTGGTCAATCGCGCGTTAGGCAACCTGCTGCACAACGCCATCAAGTTCACCCCACCACACGGTGAAATCTGCGTGCAGGCCCGAGCGGTGGCCGGCGACACCATCGAAGTCAGCGTCTCAGATACCGGCCCCGGCATCCCGCCGCAAGACCTGCCACGCGTCTTCGAGCGCTTCTTTCGCGGCGACCGCGCCCGGCGCAACGAAGGCCCCGGAGGCACCGGCCTGGGTCTGGCCATCGCCAAGCACGTTGTCGAGGCGCATGGCGGCACCATTCGCGTGGAAAGCGCCGGCGTGCCCGGCAAGGGCGCAACCTTCTACTTCACCTTGCTCTCCAGCGCGCCCCAACCCTAAGGCCGCCACGCCGCCCAAAATGCGATACGATAGGGGCAGTTCGCGCAATCGCGTTGACCGGAGCAGTGAGCGGCATCTTCCACCTCGACTACGCCGAATACGCCAACGGCGAATGGAAGCACCTGCCGGGCGCGGTGACCGACGAGGCCCCGTTGCGCCTGCACGTCAACGGGCGCGAGTGGGCGACCATCATGTGCACGCCGCGCGAACAGGATGAGCTGGCGCTCGGCTTCCTGCGCGCCGAGGGCGTGATCCGAGGGCTGGACGACGTGCGCCGCATCGTCGTCTGCCCCAGTGGGACGTGCGTGGAGGTGTGGCTGAAGCACGACGCGGAACCGCCCGAACCGGGCAGGCGCGTGATCACTTCCGGGTGCGGCGGCGGCCTGACCTTTAGCGACCTGAGCGCCCGTTCCGCACCGCTCAACTCAACCGCCAAAATCACGCCGGAGCAGCTCTTTGCGCGGATGCACGACCTGTATCGGGCGGCGCGGCTGTACGCCATAACCAAGGGCATCCACACCTCTGCCCTAACCGATGGCGAGCGCCTACTGCTAACCGCCGAAGACGTGGGCCGGCACAACACCCTTGACCGGCTGTGGGGCAAAGCCATGAAGCAGAGCATTGCCACCGAGGGCCTTATCCTCCTCGCCACCGGACGCATCAGTTCGGAGATGCTGAGCAAGGCAGCACGGATGGGCCTACCCATTGTCGCCTCGCGCACCTCGCCCACCAGCCTCTCGGTCAGGCTGGGCCGCGCCTGGAACATCACCGTGATCGGCTACGTGCGCCGCAACTCACTGCGCGTCTATTCCGCGCCGGAGCGCATCATCATGACCGCCGCTCAGGTGACGTTGCTCTAACCCTTCCCGCTCATCTCCATCAAGCAAACAAACCCAGCAATAGCAGCCCATGCCCGACAAGGTTGGCAATCGCCGCCGCCGGCAAGGTTTGGCGTATCGAATTTTTGGTCAATAGCGCCAGTGCGGTTCCCTCCACCACCACAAACAGAGGGAATGATGCGCCCCAGACCGCAAGATACAGAAGCCAAAGCCTAGGCTCAAAAATTCCAAAGAGCGTGATCCAAGCCCCGATGCAAAAAGGCAGCCCAATTAGCCCTGAGGCAAGATTCATGACCAGTGAATATCTCAAGATGCGGTCCCCAAAACCTAAAAAAATCAGAATCACTGCTTCGCCGAGCGTCGCAAGCAGCAGAAAAACGGCTACCCAGAGGGCACAGCCATAGAGCAATCCTTCACCAAAGCCGGAAACCATCAACGCCTCGGAGGCTATAAGCTGACCTCAGAGATAGTACATCCGGCGCACGACCCTATGCAACTCCTACGAAAGTGAGGGTGAGTGTACTGAAAAAAGGTCATGATTGAAACGCTTGGCCGCCACATATGCCGCTTTGGTTGTAATCTCAACGCCATATATGGTGGCTTTTGCGCCCGGAAAGTGGTTTTTTCAGTGGACTCGAGGGTGCATTTCTATTTTTTGGCCGGGCCGCACCCTGAGCGGAGGCCCGCTGCTTTTGCGAGCCGTGGCTTCGCAGTCGCGAAGCACATCGAAGGGGCGGCCAATAATCTGAAATACACCCGAAAGCGACGGGCAAGGAGACATTCCGCAACTATCGTTTAGGTCTGGGCATGGCCCAAGAACGGTGACCTTAACAGAGTTTGGTTCCGGCATGATAGCAGCTTAATCGCTTGCCGATACCTTTCCTTGTATGAGAAAGAATCAAAGCCTTCCACTGCGCCGAGAGACTCGCCCCGGACTATGCGGCGCGGGGTGCGGCCCGCAAATCTGCCGGTCGCCCTGCCGCTCGGCACGCAGCAGGCCTTAATGGGCATAGCCGCCCTCAAAGCGCATCGGTCGCAACGCTCAGAAATGCTGCTACTGCTGGGCGAAGGGCAATGCCTTCGCCCAACTTCCCGAGAAGCTACGCGCTCAAACGAATGCGTAGCTTTGTTCTGACGCGATGGCTTCCAGTGTTCAATTTTTTTTAAACATGGATTGACCACGCCTTAAGCCCGATCACCTAACCTTGTCAGCCGAAGCATCCGCACACAAAAACATACCAAGGAGTTGAGAAAGATGAGCATCAGGAAAGATGACGACATCATCCTGTCCGGCAACGGCATGGGTGAGACCTTCCAGGAGGTCCTAGAGCGGCGCATCAACCGCCGGGATTTCCTCAAGACCGTCGGCCTGACGATTGCGGCGACCGCTGTGGCGCAGGTTGGCGGCGCCGGTGTTGCGCAAGCAGCCGAGAACAGCAGCCAGATCGCCGCCTCCACTGCACAGTCCGGTGGGTTGCCGTTCAAGGCCATCAAGCCGGTCACCCAGAACTCCGCCCGCCCCGTGGTGGCTGAAGGCCACACCATGTATGTGCTCCTTCGCTGGGGTGACCCTATCACGGCAGATGCGCCGGCCTTCGACCCAAAGAACTTGACGGGCGCAGCGCAGGAAAAGCAGTTCGGCTACAACTGTGACTTTGTCGGAGTGCAACCACATCCGGAAGCGCCCAACGATCCCAACCGCGCGCTGTTGGTCGTCAATCATGAGTACACCAACCCCGAGCTGATGTTCTCGAAGTGGAAGGACGGCGAAACCAGCGCCACTAAACAAACAGTGGATGTAGAGCTGGCTGCACACGGTATCTCGATCGTGGAGATCAAGCGCGAGGGCAACAAGTGGAGCGTCGTGCAGAACTCCAAGTACAACCGCCGCATCACCGGCACAACCCCGATGAATGTGGATGGTCCTGCTGCCGGCCACGAGCTGCTCAAGACCTCCGCCGATCCGACCGGCATGAAGATTATCGGAACACTCAACAACTGCGCCGGCGGCAAGACGCCGTGGGGCACCGTACTCAGCTGCGAAGAAAACTACGACCAGTACTTCGGCAACTTCGCCGCCCTGCCCGATACCAACCCGGTCAAGGCCTATCACAAACGCAGCGGCGAGTTTTACGGCCAGAAGACCTCAGAGCGCGGCTGGGAGAAGGTGTACGACCGCTTCGATATGGCCAAGGAGCCAAACGAGGCCTTCCGCTTCGGCTGGGTGGTGGAGATAGACCCAACCGACCCGACTTCCACGCCCGTGAAGCACACGGCGCTGGGCCGCTTCAAGCATGAGGCCGCCACCTTCGCGCTGGCCAAGAGCGGCCAGGCCGTCTTCTACACCGGTGACGATGCCCGCTTTGAATACGTATACAAGTTCGTCAGCAAGGAAAAGTACAACCCCAACGACCGCAAGGCGAACATGAACCTGCTGTCCGAGGGTACGCTGTATGCC
>JANWXR010000240.1 GCA_025057205.1 Anaerolineales bacterium
GAAGTTGTTGGCCGCGCTGGAGGGCAGGTTTAGCCATTGGTCATCGGTCATGAAGTGATGATCGGTGGCTGATGGCTGAAGACTGAAGACTGAAGACTGAAGACTGAAGACTGATGACTGCTCGGCTTGTAGCCAACCCGTACGGCGGTGACGGCCTGCAGCCGCTTGACATTGCGCGCCATCTGGCCGGTGTGGCTGACTTAATCAGTCTATGCTTCTCGCCGGAGGTGGAAGAGGGCTGGCAACATGCCATTCGCGAGCTGCGCTTTCTCAGCCGGCTGGGGCCACTGGCGCACATGCTCGCCCGTCTCGACCCGCAGCACAGGTTGCTAACGCAGGGCTTTGTCTGGGTGGACGATGGGCGGGTGATCGGCAACGTCAGCACACAGCCTTCCGAGACCTCCTCTGGTGTGTGGGTCATCGCCAATGTCGCGGTGCATCCCGATTTCCGGCGGCAAGGCATCGCGCAGCAGCTGATGCAGGCCACGCTGGGTTACATCCGTGCCCGCGGTGGGCGGCAAGCCATCCTGCAGGTGGATGACGAGAACGCCGGCGCCATTCGGTTGTATCAGCGGCTGGGGTTTGAGCATACGGCCACGCACCGTACTTGGCAACGTTCCGGCCGCGCCGTCATTCCGGCATACGAGCCCTCGCGCTTCGAAATCCGCCTGCGCGAGAGGCATGAGTGGATGAGGGAACTGAACCTGGCGCAGCTGGCGCGCCCGGAGGGCCTGTCCTGGAACCGGCCGCTGAGCGTGGCCGAGTTCCGCCCGTCGCTGCTGCGCCGCCTGGAAGCCTTCTTCAACGGTGAAATGGAAGAGCATTGGCTGGCCGTCACGCCGCAGGAGCAGATTGTGGGCGCGCTGATCATCGTGACTGGCTTGATGGAGGGCGACCGGCTGACAGTGCTAGCGCACCCGGCGTTCCGCGGGCGGGTGGAGCGCGCCCTGCTCATCCGTGGCCTGCGCCGGCTCGGCTCGCGTCCATGGAACATCCACCTCGAGCATCCACTTAATGACACCTACGTCAATGACCTGCTGCGCGATTTCAGTTTCACCGCCATGCGCACATTACACTGGATGAAATTGGTCTTGTAGTCAAGTGGTCACCAAGTCAGGTGGTCGAGTGGTTGGTGAGTCACGTCACGGAACGGAACAGTCTGGCTATTTGATCACTTGTCTCGCAGACTAATCTGACCAACCGCCAAAACTCATGTTTGGCCAAGTCTGATTCCCTTACACTTTCAATCCCACTTGGCATGCCACGCTTCAACTTCATCCCATCCCTCCCTGCACCTGAATCGCCGCCTCGCCCACCAGCTCGGCCAGCTTGCGGCGCACTTCGGCGGTGAAGGCGATGTGGCAGTTGGGGAAGCGCATCTGCACCTGATGGCCGTTCTCGCGAATCAGGAACTCGAACTCGTCCGGCCCGCGCTGCGCGGTGAGGATGCGGTACACAGCGCGCAACAGTTTGCGGTCGCGCTCGGAGTCGCCTGAAGCCTGCAAGGTCACGATGACTCGCTGTGGCTGCGGTGCGTGCGGCGTGTGCGCGGATGGCGCGGCGGTTTCGCGCGAGGTGTGGCCGCCGAGCCGCGCCGGAGCTGCGGGCGCAGCGTTGGCCGGCGAACCGTTGATGTTGGGGCTGCCGTTACCCGCCGGCGTCACAGCGGCGGGGGGCGGCGCGCTCACGGCCTGGGCGGGGGGCGTTTCGAGCACCGATAGGTCGTCTTCATACGGGAGGTCGTCGGGCGGTGGGGGAACGTAACCGGGCGGCAGGCTGTCGTCGTCCGGCGCGGGCAGTATCACTTCATCGTCGGAGAACATCACCGCCTGCGCTGGCGTGGGGCAGGGCGGGGCAATGGCCAGCGTGGTGAAGTTCTGCTCCAGCCGGTCCACCAGGATCTTCACCGAGTTGCCGCTGCCGGCATCCACCTTGCCGTAGATGGCGACGATTTGCTCCACGGCCAGCCAGGACTGCACCGAGCGCCAGGTCTTGGGGAAGAGCACCAGTTCGAGCGAGCCTTGCAAGTCTTCTGCTGTGACGAAGGCCATCTGGTCGCCCTTCTTGGTGAGGTGCGGGCGGATGTTGGTGACCACGCCCACCAGCGTCACGGCCTGGCCGTTCAGCTCTTCGGTGAGCTGGCTGCTGTAGTGCGTGATCCGGTCGCCGATCTTATCTATCACCGCCTGCAGGGGATGGTCGCTGACGTACAGGCCGAGCAGCTCCTTCTCCCACTTGAGCTTCTCGCGCTGGGAGATGACGGCCTTGCCCTTCGCCAGCCGCACGCCGCTAAAACCTGCCGCCTCGCCCGTGCCGCCGAACAGAGTCAGCTGACCGGCCTCCTGCGCGCGGAAGTGCGCGGCGCTAGCATTGATCATCTGATCCAGGCCGTCCAGCAGCTCACCGCGCTCGCCGAAGGCATCCAGCGCGCCGACCTTGATCAGGCACTCCA
>JANWXR010000241.1 GCA_025057205.1 Anaerolineales bacterium
CACAACTTGCGGTCGCTGATGCAAGATGAAGCGCAACACGGCCCGGAGGTTTGGCGGCGCTTCAAGCGGGGCCGTGCCGAGACGGGCTGGTATTACCGCGCCGTGGCCGCCAGCCTGAGCGCCGGCGCTTTGCGCGAGCATCCCCTTATCCGCGAACTGAACGCGTTGGTGACCGCCTTTTTCCCGGAAAGCGACCTGAGCCGCTGAACGGCTGCGCCGTCTATTTGCGCCGCGCGCTCTTCCTCTTACCCCGGTACGGCTCCACCCTGAGCACGTGCACCTGACAGTAGTCGCTCAGGAAGATGCGGCTCTTGATGCGCGGGTCGAGCTCCTTCTCATCGGCGGCAGTGGTGAGGACGGTGGGCAGCTGCGCGTCGAAGCGATGGTTGAACACCTGAAAGAAGCGCTCGCGGTAATAGCCCACCGTGGTCAGCTGGGGGCTGATGTCATCAATCACCAGCAGCTCGACGTTGCGGATGTGCTGCAATGCCTTGGTGTTGCGCTCCTCCTGCTCACGGCTGCCGCTGCGGAACAGCTCCATCAGGTCGGCGTAGGTGACGAAGATGACGGGCCTGCCGGCCAGCGCGCGCTGGTTGGCGATGGCGGCGGCCAGGTGCGTCTTGCCGGAGGCGTACGGGCCGACGAACACCAGCCAGCCGCGCGGCTCATCGGCGAACTCCTGCGCGGCGCGCACGGCGTTGAGGAAGCGCTGGCGGTCGTCGCCGGTCAGCTCAGGGCGTAGGTCGAAGGTCTCGAAGGTCTGGTGGCGGTGCAGCGCCAGGGTGGAGATGTCCGCCGAGGCCGAGAGCTTGCCGGCGCGGAAGTCGGGCGCGAGCACGTTGAGCACGGTCACCATCTCGGCGTCGCTCAGGCGGCTGGCGATGCGGCCCTCCAAATCCTCCACGCGCTTGTTGGTCGTCACCACGGTGGGCAGGTGGGCGTTATAGCGGAAGTTGAGCAGCTGATACAGCTTCTCCACCGCCCACGGCGTGGGACTCTCCGTGCCCAAATCGTCCAGGATGAGAAGCGGCGCGGTGCGTATCTCCTCGAAGCGGTCGCTGTAGGTGGTGTCCGAGTTGGGCGCGAAGGTCTCGCGCAGGAAGTCGAGCAGGTCGGGCGTGTTGAGGAAGAGCGCCGGCTGCCCGTTGGCGAGCGCCTGGTTAGCAATGGCGGCGGCGAGGTGCGTCTTGCCACAGCCGTAGCCGCCGGTGAGCAGCAGCCAGTTCTCCGGCTTCTCGGCGAAGGCCTTGCAGCGCTCGTAGGCGGCGCGCACCGTGGCGCGGATGTACGGGTCGGGGCTGACGCCCTCCGGCAGGAAGTTCTCGAAGGTCTTGCCGGCCAGGCTCTCGATGTTGCTGTCGGCGCGCAGCTGCTGCGCCTGGAGCAGTTGCAGGTGCGGCAGGCGGCAGGCGCAGACCTGCACCTTGCCGAAGTCCGGGTCGGACAGGTCGCGTTCGGGGCGGAGGTAGCCGAGGCCGTGGCAGTGCGGGCAATCGGGGTCGCCCACGCCGGGGACGGCGCGGCGGGCCGGTTTTTCAGTCGGCGTCGTTGACAAGGTATCCGTCATAGCGGCTGAGGTCCTGTCCGGCATCGGCCTGAGGCTGCTCGGCGCGGCCCTCGGCCTTCATCCGGTCGAGCACGGCGATGATGTACTTGAGCTTGCGGATGTTGTTGCGCGCGGCGATGCGGATGGCGTCCTCGATCCACGGGCCGGGGTAGGTCGCCATCAGGTCGCGCAGCTCGTCGGCGATGAGGGGCGTGAGCGGGCCGATGTTCTGCTCGTAGAGCACGAAGATGTTGGAGCGCACATGGCTGAGGGTCACCGCGCCTGTGGCGCTCTCGTCGGGCCGCCACTCGCCGGCGATGAGCTTCTCCACCGCTTCGCGCCCTCTGGGCGAGTTGACGAAGTACAGGTCGTGGCGCGCCGCCGCGTCTTCGATGGAGACGTAGAGCAGCGTGCCGCGCGCCTCAGCGCGTTCGAGCGCGTCGTCCAGAATCTCCTGTGCCAGCCGGGGCGAAGTCGAGAGGCCGCGCATGAAGATTTCGTCCCGCGCCAGGTCGTCGCGCCGCAGGAAGCGGTATTTGCCCTCCATCAGGCTGAGCCGCCAGAAGGCGTACAGCGTAACTTTGAGCTCGCCCAGATGGTCAATGGCCGGGAGCAGTTCGGTGAAGAACGGCTCGGGCACCGGCACGGTGCGCAGTTTGCCTTCAGGGAAGCCGGGAAAGCCTTGCATGGGAGTCTTGGCATCGAATTATGCGAATTTACACGAAGTATGTTCGGTCGTTCGCGCTTATTCGCGGAATTCGATGCAGAGGAGCCATAACCGTATAACACCGACGGGAGGCATCGAATGGCGCGAATTTACGCGGAATGTGTTCGGTCGTTCGCGCTTATTCGCGGAATTCGATGCAGAGGAGCCATAACCGTATAACACCGACGGGAGGCATCGA
>JANWXR010000242.1:0-1648 GCA_025057205.1 Anaerolineales bacterium
CCACAAAGCCAACGTCTTCAAACTTACCGATGGTCTGTTCCGCGAAACCTGCCTCGAGGTCGCCGCCGAATACCCGGACATTCGGACGAACGAGATGCTGGTGGACGCGATGGCGCTGCGATTGGTGCGTGACCCGGAGAACTTCGACGTCATTGTGACCACCAACCTATTCGGCGACATCCTCTCCGACGAAGCCGGCGCGCTGATGGGCGGGCTGGGTGTTGCGCCTTCGGCCAACCTCGGCGAGAGCGTTGCCGTGTTCGAGCCGGTGCACGGCGCCGCCCCCGACATCGCCGGGCAGGGCCTGGCCAACCCCGTCGGCGCAATCCTCTCGGCGGCGATGCTGCTCGACCATATCGGACAGCCGGCAGCGGCACAGCGCGTGCGCACCGCCGTCTGCGAGACGCTGCGCGCCGGCGTCCGCACGCGCGACCTCGGCGGGAACGCCAGCCTGCGAGACATCACCCGCGCCATCCTCTCCAACCTCTAATCTCCAATCTTCAATCTCCAATCTCCAATCTTCAATCTCCTCATGGACGAACTCCAGCTCCTCGAAGACCTCCTGAAAATCTACAGCCCCACCGGCCAGGAGGCCGAGGCCGTGAATTACCTCGTCATGCAGATGCGTGCCGGCGGGCTGGAGGCGCGCGTGGATGAGGTTGGCAACGCGGTCGGGGAGGCCGGCCCCGCCGAGGCAACGCGGACGGTGATGCTGCTCGGCCACATTGACACCGTGCCCGGCTTCATCCCGGTGACGCGTGACGGTGACCGGCTCAACGGGCGCGGCGCGGTGGATGCCAAAGGCCCGCTGGCCGCGTTCACCGCTGCCGCGATTCGAGCGAAGGAGCAACTGTCGGGCCTGCGCGTCATCGTCATCGGCGCGGTGGGCGAGGAAGGCAACAGTCGAGGCGCACACTTCATCAAAGACCGGTATCGCCCGGACTTCACCATCATCGGCGAGCCGAGCGGCTGGGACAAGGTGACGCTCGGCTACAAGGGCAGCGCCTGGTTCGATTACGAGGTGCGGCGGGCGCTGGCCCACACTGCGGCGCGCGACGAGAGTGCCTGCGAGGCGGCGGTGGCTTTCTGGAATCGTGTGACGGCGTGGGCGGCAGAGCGCAACAGCGCTCACACAAGGATGTTCGAGCAGGTGCTCCCCACCCTACGCGAGATGAGCTCCGGCTCCGATGGTTTCATAGAGCACGCGCGGTTGAAGTTCGGCGTGCGACTGCCGCCGGGCGTGGCGGTGGACGAGCTACACAACGCGCTGGCGGCGCTGGCTTCAGGAGCATCGCTCAACCTGATCGAAGGCGTGCCGGCGTATCGCGGCGAGAAGAACACACCGCTGGTTCGCGCGCTGCTGGCCGCCATCCGACAGGCGGGCGGTAACCCGTCGTTCTCGGTGAAGAGCGGCACTTCGGATATGAACATTGTCGGGCCGGCCTGGGGCACACCCATCGTTGCCTACGGTCCGGGCGACTCGGCGCTCGACCACACGCCCGATGAGCACATTTTGCTCTCCGAATACCAACGCGCCATCACCGTGCTGGTTCAAACCTTGCTCAGGCTCGTTTAGGAGATTGGTACTAGAGCGGTTTCCAGCTTGAATCACGGCAAGGCATGCGAAATTCGACCTGTTTTCAGTCAC
>JANWXR010000242.1:1682-2449 GCA_025057205.1 Anaerolineales bacterium
GTTAGGTTGAATTTTGATATTTCGCAACACCGAGCATTTCGCCATCAAAACTCATTACGATTGCACATGAACCGACCAGTGGCGAACCCGCCCAAATTACAATATCTTGCCTAACAAGGCACTAGTCTGTGGCATTTTGATGATCCTTTTCAAGAACGTCACCCGGTCGTGTGCACCCAAAACATGTCAGCCGCACCTTGACCCTTCGGCTTCGCTCCGATGAGCGCGCTCAGGGGAGCGGCGGGCGTCCTTCGACTACGCTTCGCTCAGCTCAGGATGCCCGCCGAAGGACGAAGGGGCGGCACGTTCCCTGACAACCTTTGCGTGCACACACCCAGTCCGTGAACAATGATTTCTACTCGACCCTGGCTCCACCGGGCTGAACGGCGTCGGCGTCACCTTCAACCTGACCGTCCCGGCCGGGGCGACGCGCCGATCGTTGCTCTATCATCAACTGGCGAGCAGCTACGAGACCGCACGGAGCGAAGCTGTGCGCTTCAGCGCCTTCTGGCGCAGATCGGAGGTTCGTGCCGCTTGTGCGGTGGTGAGGTGGGATGGGATAAAGGGTGAGATTGGAGAACGAGAGCGCCGAGATTAGGGATTCTGTACCGGTAGGATTGAATAGCCCTTGTGGTTTCTTGACTCTCAGCTTAAGCCTGCATAACATTTCGGGCAACGCAGTTCGAACGCGAAGTACGGCTGAAAACAACATACCGAGCACGTCTCAGGCAGCCAGAGCGCTCGTCCGGCGGGCCATCCGTCGGAGG
>JANWXR010000243.1 GCA_025057205.1 Anaerolineales bacterium
CAGCCACTGCATCGCCCATGGCTACGACCTGCGTTACGGCCTCGACCAGCAGAAGAAGGCCGTGCTCTCCGGCTACTGGCCGCTCTTCCGCTACAACCCCGACCTAGCGAAGGAAGGCAAGAACCCGTTCCAGCTCGACTCCAAGCCGCCGAGCCTGCCGCTGCGCGATTACGTGTACAACGAGACGCGCTACAAGATGCTGACGCAGAGCGACGAGGAGCGCGCCGAGCTGCTGTACAGACAGGCACAGGAGGACGTTTACAGGCGTTGGAAGCAATATGAGCAACTGGCGCAGGCGCCTGCGCCGGCATGACGGGTGGCCGGGCCGACAACCCGGCCCCTTGTCCCCACCGGGAGGTGAAGTATGAAGTTCGATCCGGTGTGTGGGACTGCCATCAGCCCGGAGGCCGCCATCTCGACGGCCCGTTATCACGGAGAGACCTATTACTTCTGTTCGGTGAAGTGCAGGCTGGCCTTTGACCGGGACCCGGGCGCGTACCTCAAAGAGCTGCCGCGCCCGAAAGATGCCAACCCGGTAAGCTGGAGCTTACAGGACTCGGCCGGCACGACGCAAGCCGAAGCGCACTAGCACTCTAGAAACGCAGACAGCTGCTGCTCGACGGCGCAACGTCCACAACAATCCGCTTCTCGCAGCACGTTTTACGCTCCACGTAATTACGGAGGTGCCTCATGCCGGATTTCTCCACCACCTATCTGGGCCTAAGCCTGAGCAGCCCGCTGGTGCCCTCGCCTTCGCCGCTGACCAGCAAGCTGGATAATCTCAAGCGCCTGGAGGACGCCGGCGCCGGAGCAGTCGTGCTCAGCTCGCTCTTCGAAGAGCAGATCAACCACGAGAGCCGGTCGCTCGACTTCTACCTGAGTCACGGCGCAGAGAGCTACGCCGAAGCGCTCAGCTACTTCCCTGCCCAGCGCTCCTTCCGCCTCGGCCCGGAGCAATACCTCGAGCTTATCCGCAAGGCCACTCAGGCCCTGGACATCCCCGTCATCGCCAGCCTGAACGGCGTCTCCAGCGGCGGCTGGGTGCAGCGCGCACCGCAGGCCGACTGGATCAAGTACGCGCGGCTGATGGAGCAGGCGGGCGCCAACGCACTGGAGCTGAACCTGTACTTCATCCCTACCGACACCAACCTATTGGGCGAGACGGTGGAAGACATGTACGCCGACCTGCTGATTGACGTGAAGCACACCATCACCATCCCGCTGGCGATGAAGATTAGCCCCTACTTCAGCGCCCTGCCGAACATGTGTCGCCGACTGGTGCGCGCCGGCGCGGACGGCCTGGTGCTCTTCAACCGCTTCTATCAGCCGGATCTCGACATCGAGAACCTGGAAGTCGTGCCGCACCTCCACCTAAGCACCTCCGACGAACTGCGACTTCCGCTGCGCTGGATCGCCATCCTCTACGGGCGGATCAACGCCGATTTGGCACTGACCACCGGCGTGCATACGGCGCAGGACGCCATCAAGGGGCTGATGGCCGGGGCGACCGTCGTGCAAATGGCTTCCGCCTTGCTGATTCACGGCATTGACCACCTGGCAACCGTGCGCGCAGACATGGCGCGCTGGATGGAAGAGCACGAGTACGAGTCGGTGGAGCAGATGCGCGGCTGCCTGAGCCAGAAGTCGGTTCCCTTCCCGGCCGCCTTCGAGCGCGCCCAGTATGTCAAAATCGTCGGCACGCTGGAGCCGACCGCGGCGGCCTGACGGCATCCGCGCACAATGGCGGAGCGACGTTTGCCATTCCGGTTCTGTGCACGCAGGAGTGTCCCACCGCCTCTGGCCGTCGCCGGAGCGCCGCTTGCTCTCTTTGCGGCGCGCGCAAATGGGAGTATCCTCGGGGGCAGCCGCGATGCGCCCTCGCACCAACCTGGCCGCCTACAAAACCGACGTGCGCGAGGCGATGAAGTCCGTCCCGCGCGAAAAGTTCGTCCTCCCGCGCGATGTGCACCTCGCCTACAGCGACCACGCCCTGCCCATCGGCTACGGTCAGACCATCTCCCAGCCGTCGCTCGTCGCGCGCATGACGTATCTGTTGGAGCTGCGCCCCGGCGACCGTGTGCTGGAGATCGGCACCGGCTCCGGCTACCAGACGGCAGTGCTGGCCGCTCTCGGCTACGTCGAGATTTACACCGTCGAGGTCATCCCTGAACTGGCCGCCGCCGCCCGCGAACGGCTGGCCGGCCTGGGCTACAGCAACATCCACTTCAAGCTCGGTGACGGCTACCTGGGCTGGCCGGAACACGCACCCTATGACGGCATCATCGTCACCGCCGCGCCAACCCACGTCCCGCCGCCCTTACTCGAACAGCTGGCCGACGGCGGCAACCTGGTCATCCCCGTCGGGCCGGCCGGTGAAACCCAGATGCTATGGCGCATCCGGCGCGATGGCGACAACTTCATCCGTCAACAGGTGAGCGCCGTAGC
>JANWXR010000244.1 GCA_025057205.1 Anaerolineales bacterium
GGCCAGCGGATACTGAATGGCCGTGCCCACGCCGAGTTCCTGCAGGCGCCTGCGCAGCCGGTCGCGCTGCGGGTGCCGCACGACGAAGAGATGCTCCACGCCCACATCGCCGGGCCGGGCCGCGAAGCTTGGCAGCTCCGGCGGCAGGTCGGCTCGGTAACGCGCGGCAATCTCGCGGCGGCGGGCGTTGTCTGTGTCCAGATGCCTGAGGCGCACGCGCAGCATCGCAGCATGAAGCTCATCCAGGCGCGAGTTCCAGCCGTGCGTGCTGCTGTGATAGCGCTCGGCCCAGCCGTACTCACGCAGCAGGCGCAGCTTCCCGGCAAAGGCGTCGTCGTCCGTCGTCACCAGTCCGCCGTCGCCGAAGGCGCCCAGGTTCTTCGTCGGGTAAAAGCTCCACGCCGCCGCCACTCCGAACGTGCCGACCTTGCGCCCGCGATGCAGCGCGCCGTGCGCCTGCGCACAGTCCTCGATGATGAGCAGGTTGTGCGCGCGCGCCAGTTCGGTCAGCGCCGTCATGTCCGCCGGGTTGCCGTACAGGTGAACGGGGACGAGGGCGCGCGTCCGCGGCGTGATGGCCTGCGCCACGGCCTCTGGGTCGAGCGTGAGCGTATCTGGCGACAGCTCGGCGAAGACGGGGCGCGCACCGGCCTCCACGATGGCCGCTACTGTGGCGCTGGCCGTCATCGAAGGCGTAATGACCTCTGCGTCCGGGCCGAGGCCAGCAGCGCGCAACGCCAGCCACAGCGCCTCCGTGCCGGAGGCCACGCCCAACGCGTGCTTCACGCCGAGCCACTCGGCGAACTCGCGCTCGAAGGCGGCGACCTCCGGCCCTAGGATGTAGCGCCCGGAGTCGAGGACGCGGCGGATGGCATCATCAATCTCCGCGCGGTGACGTTGATAGGCGGCGTGCGGGTTGGCCTGTGGGATCATGCGCCCGCCTCCGTCGGCGGCTGCACGATGAACGCCGGCGTGTCCATCTCGGCCAGCGGCAGCACCTGATAGTGCGCGAAGTTGTACACCGGCGCCATCGCCAGCAGGCGCTCCAGCTCCTCATTGGAGGCCACCTCGTAAATCCACGCGCCGCCGTGCCTGCCGACGATATGGTAACGGGCGACCAGTTTGCCCATTTCCCGGAGCTTTGCGGCATAGTCCGGCATGCGTATCACGGCCTGAATTATTTCGGGCCGCAGCCGCGCCAGTTCAAGCTCCCACAGAATCAAAAACTTCATGGTCAATCTCCTTGCGACTTAGCCGGCGCCGCGCCGACCTCTGGCAGCAGGATGCGCCGGTGGTAGGTGGCGCGTTTCGTCGTAGTTCAGGCCGCTGGCCGGCTACCCGCGTTTGCACGGCGGAAGCACATTGAAGTCCAGGCGCTTGGCCTGTTTGGAGACGCGGACTTGAAATGGCCTCATGCGCATAAGGCGGTTCCCGTTTGATTGAGCGTCCGGCGTATCTCGGACGCGGCGCATTGTAGCCGACTTTAGTCTCTCGGCGACTATGGGTTGTCTCTTTCGGCCACGAATGGACACGAATTCTCGTAAATGCTTCGTGCTCATTTGCGCTCATTTGTGCCTGTTCGTGGGCTCTCAAATTTGAGCGAGAAGGCCCGTTTGAACACTGCCAGCGCCATGCCCAGCACTACATCGTGATAGGTGAGGGTGACAATCTGGCGCGAGATGTCCACAGGGGTTACTTCATGCCGGTTGCCGTAGGCCTTCTCCAGGTGCTCGGCCAGGCGATTGAGTTCGGTAGTTTTGCCGCTGCCGCGATGCCCGCTCAACAGCAGTTTGATCGTCTGGCCGGACCGGCGCAGGCCGAGCAGAAGCTGCTCCATTTGCCCGAGCGGGCTGCCGGGCCGCGCGACGTAGAACCCCGTAACGCTTGGCCACTCAAAGGGGCGCGCCGATTACAAAAGGCGATGGCTTCTGAAAGTGTGGTTGCTTGGGGCATTATGGCTGGTTCCCCAAGCGTATTGCACACTGCGCTCTCAAATGGCCGAACTCAACTTGTGCAAGCAGAGGTTATCAGGGAACGCGCCGCCCCTTCGCTTCGACTGCCGCTTCGCTCGGCGTCCGCTCAGGGCGCAGCTAACGGGTTTGGGGTGTACACAACTCAACTTGCACATTCACAGCCCTATGGCCGTGCCGTTCATCGGGCGACGAGTGGCAGGAAGAGGCGGATCGGCGTGGGAGTAACGGTTGGCGTGCTCGTTGGCGTTCGGGTCGGTGTAGGGGTTGGGGTGGCGGAGTTATCCACGAGGCGATAGATGGTGTCATTGCTGTAGCCGGCCACGTACAACTCGCCGTTCACGTCTTCGCCGAAGGAGGAGATGCTCAGGCCGCTGTTGAGCAGCTCGACGTTCTCCCAGGCGGCGCCGGTGAAGCGCAGGCTCCAGATGCGCCCGCTGCAAAAGTCGCTGTACAGGTAGCG
>JANWXR010000245.1 GCA_025057205.1 Anaerolineales bacterium
GTCAGGCCAAGCTTGGCGTCCTTGCGCACCAGGATGGCCAGCGCCGAGTCTGAGGTGATGGGCAGCACAGCGATGGTACCGTGCTCGCCTTCCATCAGCACGCGCTCCATCGCGCCCTGCTCCAGCCGTGCCAGCGTGCGCTCGGCCTGGGTGGCCACGACGGCGGCCAGCGCCGCCACGTGCTCGCCGCCGGTCGGGTCGTGGATGTCGCCGTCCCAGCCGGGCGGGTAAGCCGCAATCACCAGCCCGTCGTGCGTAATCACCGCCGAGCCGACCAGGCCCGGCGCGCTGCGATGCAGCAGCTTCAGATTCTGGTTGAGGGCATCCGAGCGGTATTGAAGCGGCATGGGGCAATTGTACGCGAGCAAAGGCGTTTTGCAACGAACCTCCCCGGCCTTTTTTGGACTTTTCTGCAAAGCGGCGGCGCGGCCGGCTGCGTTATAATCGCCCTGCTACACATCATGTCAGTCTAGCCATATCGCCACAGGGCGCCGGGGTGCGCAAGCCGATTGCTTGCCGCCTGTGCGCCCTTGCGCTTGAGAAAGGACCATCATGTCGGCGTTACCGCACGGGCGCATCCACAACTTCTCGGCGGGGCCGGGCGTGCTGCCGCTGCCGGTGCTCGAACAGGCTCAGGCCGAACTGCTCAACTGGCGCGGCGCGGGCGTCAGCGTGCTGGAGATGAGCCACCGCTCCGCCGCCTTCGAGACCATCATCGGCGAGGCCGAGGCCGACCTGCGCGCGCTCTACGGCATCCCGGACGATTACGCCGTGCTCTTTCTTCAAGGTGGCGCGACGCTGCAATTCGCCATGCAGGCGATGAACCTGCGCCCTGCCGGCCGGTCGGCGGATTACATTCTGACCGGCGCGTGGTCCAAGGCCGCGTTCAAGGAAGCGGAGAAGCTCGGCCCGACGCGCGCCGCCTTCAACGGCGAGTCCGGCGCGTTCACCTACTTCCCCGCCCAGTCCGAGCTGAACCTCGACCCACAGGCGGCCTACCTGCACTTCTGCTCCAACGAGACCATCCACGGCGTACAGTGCAAGACCGAGCCGGTCCCGCCGCCGGGTGTGCCGCTGGTCTGCGACGCTTCATCCGATTTCCTCAGCCGCCCGCTGAACGTGAGCGCCTACGGCCTCCTCTACGCCGGCGCGCAGAAGAACGCCGGCCCGGCGGGTGTCACCCTCGTCATCATCCGCAAAGACCTGCTGGCGCGCACGCCGGACAAACTGCCCGTCCTGCTCGATTACCGGCTCATGGCCGAGAACAAGTCGTTATACAACACGCCTCCTTGCTTCAGCATCTACCTCGTCGGACTGGTGCTCAAGTGGCTGCGCGGCCTCGGCGGATTGTCGGCCATCGCTGCGCTCAACGCCGCTAAGTCCGGCCTGATCTACGACGTGATTGACCGCAGCGGTGGCTTCTATCGCGGCCACGCGCGCGCCGACAGTCGCTCACCGATGAACGTCACTTTCCGCTTGCCGGACGAGGCGCTCGAAGCGCAGTTTGTGAAAGAGGCAGGCAAGGCCGGCCTGGATGGGTTGAAGGGCCATCGCTCGGTTGGCGGCTTGCGCGCCTCGCTCTACAACGCCCTGCCACGCGAGTCGGCGGAGGCGCTGGCGCAGTTCATGGTCGAGTTCCAGCGCCGGCACGGTTAGTGTTTTGAACTGCAAAGACGCGAAAGACGCCAAGGGTTCGACGGCAGTTTCGCGTGCTTTGCGCCTTCGCGGTAAAACATGACTTTGAAAATACTGATTGCTGACGGCCTGTCCGAGAAGGGCGTGGAAGTGCTCAGGGGCGCCGGCGAGGTCGTCGTCAACCCCAAAATCACTGCCGATGAGCTGCTGGAGGCCATCCCCGAATATCACGCGCTGATCGTCCGCTCGCGCACCAAGGTCACGGCGCAGGTGATCGAGGCCGGGACGAACCTGAAGGTGATCGGCCGCGCCGGCGTGGGCGTGGACAACATTGACGTATCGGCGGCGCTGGCGCGCGGCGTCACCGTGGTCAACAGCCCAATGGCCGCCACCATCTCCGTCGCCGAGCTGACCTTCGCCATGATGCTCAACCTGGCGCGGTCGATTCATCTCGCCGACGCTTCGATGAAACAGGGCAAGTGGGAGAAGAACGCTTTCCTCGGCAGCGAGCTGTACGGCAAAACGCTTGGCCTAATCGGCTTTGGTCGCATCGGTACAGCAGTCGGGCGGCGGGCGCTGGCGTTCGGCATGTCGGTGTTGGCGTACGACCCGCGCCGTTCAGAGACCCATATCGTCGAGAAAGGTGCGACGCGGGCCACCCTGGACGACCTACTGGCGCTGTCCGACTACGTCTCGCTGCATCTGCCGCTCAGCTCCGAGACATATCATTTGATGAACGCCGAACGCATCGGCAAGATGAAGCGGGGCGCGCGGCTGCTGTGCCTGGCGCG
>JANWXR010000246.1 GCA_025057205.1 Anaerolineales bacterium
GTACGACATCGAGACCGAGTACGACTACGCCTATCTCAAAGTCTCCGAAGACGGGGGCCGGACATGGGCGATCGTGCGCGCGCCCGGCACCACCGACCGCAACCCGAATGGCACCGGCCTGGGCTGGGGCTACACCGGCAACTCCGGCGGCTGGGTGGAGGAAAGCGTAGACCTGAGCCGTTACGCCGGCAAGCGCGTGCTGGTGCGCTTCAGCTACGTGACGGACGCCGCGCTGAACCTGCCCGGCCTGCTGCTGGACGATGTGAGCGTGCCGCAGCTAAACTACTTCGAGGACTTCGAGAACGGGGCGGACGGCTGGCAGGCGCAAGGCTTCACGCGCATGGACAACGTCCTGCCACAGAGCTTCATCGTGCAGGTCATCCGCCGGCGCGGGCGCGAGACCACCGTCGAGCGCCTGACGCTGGACGAGGCCAATCGCGGCTCGCTCACGCTCGACCTGCAGCGCGGCGAGCGCCTCACCCTCGTCGTCTCCGGCACAACCCCCTTCACCACCACCCCGGCGGCGTATCAGTTCAGCGTTGACCGTTGAGGGTGGATTATTGCGTATTGCGTATTGCGTATCACGTATTGCGCATTGCGTATTGCGTAGGCAAGGCTTCAGTTACAGAGTGTGCACGCAAAGGTTGTCAGGGAACGTGCCGCCCCTTCGACTGCCGCTTCGCTTCGCTCAGCGTCCGCTCAGGGTGCGGCTGACATGTTTTGCGTGCACACGTTGCGATAGGTGGCTTGAAGAGTTACCGTTGTCATGCTAACCTCCCGTTCAGGCCCAACGGATTATAGCCCAGCCGAGGCGCTTATGAGCCGCCACCCCTTCCTCGCCGACCTTGCCCGCCGTTTCCCACCCGATCGCCTGCTCACCAACGCTGCCCACCTGGCCGCCTACGAATCTGACGCTCTAACCGCTTTCCACAGCAAACCCGCCGCCGTCGTCCTGCCCGAAACGCAGGCCGAGGTGATTGACGCGGTGAAGATTTGCCACGCCCACGGCATACCGTTCGTCGCACGCGGCAGCGGCACCTCGCTCTCCGGCGGCTCGCTGCCGGTGAAGGACGGCCTGGTCATCGGCCTCAACCGGCTCAACAGGATTCTGCGGCTTGACCCCAAAGAGCGGCTGGCCGTCGTCGAGCCGGGCGTAATCAACCTCAACGTCAGCAAGGCCGCCGCGCCCTACGGCCTGTACTACGCGCCCGATCCCTCCTCGCAACCCATCTGCACTCTCGGCGGCAACGTGGCTTTCAACTCCGGCGGCGCGCACTGCCTGAAGTACGGCATGACGAGCAACCACGTGCTCGGCCTGAAAGTGGTGCTGCCCGATGGCGCGGTGGCGCAGCTCGGCGGCGAGTCGCTCGAAAGCGTTGGCCCGGACTGGCACGGCCTGTTCGTCGGCAGCGAGGGGCTGTTCGGCGTGGCGCTGGAAATCACGCTGCGACTGTTGCCGAAGCCGGAGCTGTATCGCACGGTGCTGGCCGCGTACGATTCGATGGAGAAGGCCGGCAATGCTGTGGCCGCCGTGGTCGCCGCCGGCCTGCTGCCCGGCGCGATGGAGATTATGGACCGGCTGAGCATCCAGGCCGCCGAGGCCGCCGTCCATGCCAACTACCCGCCCGGCGCGGCGGCGCTGCTCATCGTCGAGCTGGACGGTGAAGCGCAGGCGGTAGAAGAAGAATTCAAGCAGCTGATGCAGGTCATCAACGGCACCGGTGCCTACGAAGTGCGCGTACCCAAAACCGAGGCGGAGCGGCAGGCCATCTGGAAGGGCCGCAAGAGCGCCTTCAGCGCCGTAGGCCGCATCAGCCCCGATTACATTGTGCAAGACGGCGTGGTGCCGCGCAGCAAACTGGGGCAGGCGCTGGCCGAGATTGACGCGCTCAGCGCCAGACACGGCATCCGCGTCGCTAACGTCTTCCACGCCGGCGACGGCAACCTCCACCCGCTCATCCTCTACGATGGCCGTGAGCCGGGCGCGCTCGATCGGGCCGAGGCGCTGGCCGCCGAAATCATGGCGCTGTGCATCCGGCTAGGTGGCTCCATCACCGGCGAGCACGGCGTGGGCATGGAGAAGCGCAAGTTCATGCCGCAGCTCTTTGCTGAGGTGGATATGGACATGATGTGGAATTTGCGCTGCGCGGTGGACACGCTGCAAATCGCCAACCGGGGCAAGATGTTCCCCGGCGGCGAAGCGCCTGCGCTCGCGCACCGCGGCCCGCATCCGCTGGAGAGGGCGGGGGTGATTTCGAGGGAGTGAAGATTGAAGATTGAAGATTGAAGATTGGACTGATTCCCTTACACGTTTAGAGCCTATCCGAATAACTGGTATAGGAGTTACGCAGTTGACGGAAGCATATAAAGTGGGCGGGCCAAATAGGCGCGGATGGCTTCGCGCACAATACTGGCTT
>JANWXR010000247.1 GCA_025057205.1 Anaerolineales bacterium
ATCAGGAGCCGTTCTCCAGCGACGACGCTGACCGCGCGCTCGACTCGGTGGCGCGTCTGCTCACCGCCGTCTCCGCCCCTCAGGCCGACGAGGTCAACCGCATGAAGCTCGAGCT
Source organism: Anaerolineales bacterium (assembly GCA_025057205.1). Classification (GTDB taxonomy): domain Bacteria; phylum Chloroflexota; class Anaerolineae; order Anaerolineales; family UBA6663; genus JANWXR01. Next base: position 116 of record JANWXR010000247.1, read on the forward strand.
GCGCCGCCTCATCTTCGATGAACAGGTGCGCAGCGAGAAACGCCGAAAGGCCGATACCGCACCCCTCTCCGGCGCCAGCAGCGGCCTGAAGCCCTGGCGCGAGATCGTCACGCCCCACCCCGACGTGGCCAGCGGCCGTTACCAGCAGGCCGAGTTCGCCGCCGACCTCTGGCAGGTGCACCTCGGCGAGGGCAGCGACGAATACCGCGACCCGCGCGAGTTCTTCCGCCGCACCTACCTCACCGAGAGCCTGAAGCGCCTGCTGGTGAACGGCGTGCGGCGCCTCTCCGGCGCGGGCGGCGACCCGGTGGTGCAGCTTCAGACCAACTTCGGCGGCGGCAAGACCCACTCGATGCTCGCCCTCTTCCATCTCTTTTCGGGCGCCGCACCCGGCGAACTGGCCGGCGTGGATGCCCTGCTCGCCGAAAACGGCCTGACCAGCCTGCCCGCGAACGTCCGGCGCGTGGTGCTGGTAGGGAACCGAATCTCGCCCGGCAACCCGGTGACCAAGCCGGACGGCACGGTGGTGCGGACGTTGTGGGGCGAGCTGGCCTGGCAACTGGGCGGGCGCGCGGCCTATGCCCGCCTCGCCAGCGACGACGAGCGCGCGACCAGCCCGGGCGACGTGCTGCGTGAGCTTTTCAAGGACTACGGACCGTGCCTCATCCTGATTGACGAATGGGTGGCATACGCCCGCCAGCTCCACGACCGGAACGATTTGCCCGGCGGCAACTTCGAAACCCAATTCACCTTTGCCCAGGCCCTTACCGAGTCGGCCAAGCTCGCCGGCAACTGCCTGCTGGTCATCTCGTTGCCGGCTTCCGACGCCGGCGGCTCGCCGTATACGCCGGCCGACGATGCAGAAGTAGGCGGCCTGCGCGGGCGCGAATCGCTCGAGCGGCTGCGCAACGTGGTGGGCCGCTTGGAGTCATCGTGGCGGCCGGCCACGGCGGAGGAGGGCTTTGAGATCGTGCGCCGCCGCCTCTTCGAGCCGCTGGCCGGGCCGGAGGCCTTCAAGCAACGCGACGTCACGGCACGCGCCTTCGCCGAACTTTATCGCTCACAGAAAGCCGAATTTCCTCCTGAGTGCAACAGCGGCGACTACGAGCGTCGTATCCAGGCCGCCTTCCCCATCCACCCCGAAATCTTCGACCAGCTCTACGGCGGCTGGTCCACCCTGGTGAAGTTCCAGCGCACCCGCGGCGTGTTGCGCCTGATGGCGGCGGTGATTCACAGCCTGTGGGAGAAGGGCGACCGCAGCCCGTTGATTCTGCCCTCGACAATTCCGATTGACGACCCGCGCGTGCAGTCCGAGCTGACGCGCTACCTCTCCGACAACTGGGCACCGATTATCGAAAGAGACGTGGACGGCCCCGACTCGCTGCCGCGCAAGCTCGACGCCGAACTGCCGAACCTGGGCAAGTTCTCCGCGGCGCGGCGGGTGGCGCGCACCATCTATCTCGGCTCGGCGCCGACGGCAGCGGCCGCGCATCGCGGCCTGGAAGACCGGCGCATCAAGCTCGGCTGCGTGATGCCCGGCGAATCGCCGGCCGTGTTCGGCGATGCGCTCCGGCGGCTTGCGGCTGCGGCCACCTATCTCTATCAGGACGGCTCGCGCTTCTGGTACTCAACCCAGCCAACCGTGACCAAACTTGCCGAGGACCGCGCCGAGCTGCTCAAGCGTGATCCCGACAAGGTGGCCAAAGAGCTGGACAAGCGCCTGCGCGCCGACCTGCGCAAGACCGGCGACTTTGCGCGCATTCACCCCCTGCCCCGCTCAAGCGCCGACGTGCCGGATGACCTCGAGGCCCGGCTCGTGGTGCTGCCTGCCGAACATCCCTACACCAAAGAGCCGGGCAATGCGGCGGAGACGCTGGCGCGCGCCATCCTCGAATCGCGCGGCAACACCCCGCGGCTGTATCGCAACACGCTCGTCTTCCTGGCCGCCGACAAGGTGCGCCTGCAGGATCTGGACGAAGCGCTGCGCCGCTTTCTCGCCTGGCAGTCCATCGTGGATGAGAGAGAGGCGCTCAACCTCGACCCACATCAGGCGCGTCAGGCCGAGACTCAGCTTCAGACCGCCGACAGCACGGTGACGGCGCGTCTGCCGGAAGCCTACCAATGGTTACTCGTGCCGGAGCAATTGAAGCCGGATGCGGAGGTAACCTGGCAGGCCATCCGCCTATCGGGCAACGATGCGCTCGCCCCGCGCGCGAGCCGAAAGCTGAAAAACGACGAATTGCTGATAACTGTGCTCGGCGCGACGATTCTGCGCAAATATCTCGACGAGATACC
>JANWXR010000248.1 GCA_025057205.1 Anaerolineales bacterium
AGCGGTTTGACGCACGGTAGCGACGAATGCGGCTCGCCTGTGTGGATGCCGGACGGGTCACGCATCATTTATCAAGCCTCACCGCAACACCAGATCAAGCAGACCGACATTTATGCCGTATCGGCGCAGGGCGGCACACCGGTTCGGCTGACGCCGGGCGACGGCGCTCAATATTGGGCGCCCAGTGTATCGCCGGATGGGTCTTGTATTGCCATGTTATGTAACCGCAGTGGCAATGATGAAGTGTGGCTCATGGCTGCCGATGGTTCGCGCCTGACGCAGCTCACCCGCATCGGCCACGATGTCGAGGACTTCACGTGGGCAACGGATGGCAGTCGTATAGTAGTTGTCAGCAACGAGTCCGGCAATGATCCCCTCTATGTGGTTAACATTACTAGTGGTGAAACCAAAAAGCTCAACCGCCCGGTGGGCAACCACAGCGCGCCGCGATGGGTGGCCGGCAAGGACGCTTTCGTCGTTGGTTTCGACAGCCCAACGCAACCGCCCGACCTGTATGTGTGTTGCGCGACGACCGGCGAGGGTCGCGCGTTGACCAACAGCGCGCCGCCGGCGCTGAGAAAGTATTCATTCGTCATGCCTTCACACATCGAATTCACCAGCCACGATGGTTGGCTGATACCGGGCTTTCTCTTCCTGCCCTCCGAACCGACCGAGCACGCCGATCAACGGCGCGGCCGGCCCGGCATCGTCTACCCCCACGGCGGCCCGAACGCACAATACGATCTGTCCTGGGATCCGCTGCGCCAGTACTTCGTCGCTAAAGGATATGTTATCCTTTGCCCTAATTATAGAGGCTCGACCGGTTATGGTAAACACTTCAAGGAGGGCAATCTCTTCAACTGGGGCGTAGGCGATTTGCAGGATTGCCTGGCGGCAGCGGACGTGCTGGCGCGCATGCCGGGTGTTGACCCTAAGCAGTTGGCGATCTGGGGACAGAGTTATGGCGGATATTTGGCGCTGCTGGCGTTGACCAAAGATCCATACTACCGCTTCAAGTGCGGGGTGTGCTTGTATGGAGATAGCCATCTGAAAACCTCATGGGCATTGGGCGATCACTCGGGTCGGCAAGACTTGGAGTGGCAAATGGGGTTGCCGAGCGACCACGCCCATGAGTATGAGATCGGCTCTCCGCTGAACTACGTGAAACAGATGCGCGCGCCGGTGCTGATCATCCACGGTGAGCGTGACGCGCGCGTGCATTTGAATGAGTCGGCGCAGCTTGTCGCTGCGCTCAAACGTGAAGGCAAGACATTTGAATACAAAACATATCCCGATGAGGGTCACGGTTTCGCCAATTCGGCGAACGCACTTGACGCCTTGCGGCGCATTGAGCGCTTCCTGGATTGGCACTTGATGTGAGAGGTAGAGAAGAGATGATGAATGAGACGACTTCGGGCAACCCATTCATAAGCTCCTTCCGGCGCTTGGTCGCCATCAGCGCGGTTAGCTTGCTGACGCTCACGGCCTGCCTAGGCGGTGCATCCAGAACGCCTGAGATTAAGATCACGTCCCCCGAGCCGAACGCACAGTTGAGCGTCGGCCAAAGCATCGCCATCGTCGGCACGGCGACCGGCGATGCTATCTCACGCGTGGATATCATCATTGACGGCACGACCTACGCGACGCTCAACGCGCCCGACAAGTCCAAAGGGGTGCCGAGCTTTCCGATCAACGTGCCGTGGACGCCGCTGTCCGCCGGCACGCACGCCATCCAACTCAAGGCCTACGGTCCACCCGACGATCGGCTGCTGACCCAGTCGGAACCCATCGTGCTGGTCGCGCAAGCCGCCGGGATGCCCGAGCCTACCCTAGCCCCTGAGCCGACTCAGCCAGCGCCGGTGCCGACCCAGCCGCCCCAACCTACAGCAGCACCAGCGCAGCCGCAGCCGACGACCGCCCCCGGCACCACGACCGGCCAACAGCCCGCGCCGGGTGCGGGCGACGCCAACGCGCCCAGCTTGACGGTCACCAACGAATTCGTCAACGTGCGCACCGGCCCAGACGTGGCCTACACCAAGATCGGTGAGCTGAAGCAAGGACAGGTCGCTCCAGTGCGCGGCAAGAGCGCCGACGGGCGATGGTGGCAGATTTCCTTCCCGTCCGGACCGGGCGGCATCGGCTGGGTGATTAATGACTACGTGCAGGCCAACGCCGCCGCTGCTAACGTGCCGGTAGTGGCCGCGCCGCCGCGACCGACCGCGCCGCCGGCGCCACAGCAGCCGGCGCCTCAGCAGCCGATCTTGGTGCCCATCGTGACCCTGCCGCCGCCGCAGCCGACCGTTCCTCCATGCCAGCTGTTTGGCGACAGCGGCGTTCTTCGCTTCTATGCATATCCTGTGACGGCCGGCTACACCGTGTTCGCCAGT
>JANWXR010000249.1 GCA_025057205.1 Anaerolineales bacterium
GCGCGCATCTCCTCGTAGCCGGCCAGCGAGTGGCCGACGCTCACCGTCACGCCGCGCTCGCACAGCGCCCGGATCACAGCGAGCGCGCCGGGCAGCTCAGGGGCCAGCGTCACCAGCCGCACGCCGTTCTCCGGCGACCAGTCCGCGATGCTTTCCACATCCGGCTGGCGCAAGTAAGCGGGGTTGTGCGCGCCGCGTTTTTCGGGATTGAGGAACGGGCCTTCGAGGTGCAGGCCGAGCGGCAGCGCCCCGCTGAAGCCCGGCGGCGGGCCGGCGTGCAGCGCGGCCTGCGCGCGCCTGTAAGCGTCGTTCGGCGCCGTGATGATGGTCGGCAGGAAAGCGGTGACGCCGTATTGCGGCAGCCGCGCAGCCGCGGCCCAGATGGCGGCCGGCTCGGTGGTGAAGTCGTGGCCGAACGCGCCGTTGAGCTGCAGGTCAATGAAACCCGGCGCGAGCAGCAAGCCATCTGCCTTAACGATCTCAGCCTGATGGGGGTAGGGAACTTCCGTCAGCGCGCCGAGCGCAACCACTCGTTCACCTTCGATCAGGACTGCACTGTCCGGGATCGAACAAGACGGGGTTAGCGCCGTTGCACCCCGAATACAGAGCATGATGAACTTGAACCGGGCCGCTCAGCCATGTCGCCGCCGCCACTCGCGGTCGTTGGGGACGAAGAGGCTGAGCACCACGCTGACGATGGAGACGATGAGCGCGCCGAAGAAGGCGGGCCAGAAGCCATCCACCGTGAAGCCCACGCCGAACCACTGGCCGATCTGCCCGGCTAGCCAGAACATCAGCGTGTTGATGAGCAGCGTGCCCAGGCCGAGCGTGAGGATAATCAGCGGACAGGTGAGGAAAATGAGGATGGGCCGCACCAACGCGTTGACCAGCCCAAAGATGAAGGCCAGCGCGATGATTGAGCCGACGTCGCGTGGGCCGGCGATGCCGGGCACGCCATTGAACACGCCGGGGATACCGTTGATGACGATCCATAGCGCGACGGCGCTGATGGCGAGGCGGAGGAGTAACCTGAGCATGGTGAAGTCTCCGTGACTCGTAGTGTGCAGCCCATAATCGGAGCGACACCCACGGCGCACTACGTAATACGCACTACGCAATACGCATCACATTCCACCGAAGTTGTAGCCCTGAGCATTCCTCATCAGTCATCAGTCATTCACCACCCATCTCACTCCACAAAAATCTCCACATGTTCGCCGTCTTCCTCGTCGGTCACATCAATAATCTTGCCGGTCTGACCGGATTTGAGCGCCTTCGCCAGCGCCTCGATCTGTTCGGCCTCCAGGCCGGGCGCAAGGCGCGCGCCCATCTTCATGCCGACGCGGACCAGGCTTATCGGGATATTAAGGTTGACCTTGGCTCTGCCGGTCTTGAGGTCGGTGACGCGGACGCGGAACCAGCGCGCCTCGCCCGCCGCTGCGCCCAGCGAGATGTTTGGCGTCTTGCGGCCCTCGGCCAGCGCGTCCAGCAGTTTTGCGCCCTCCTCGGCGCTGATCTTGCCTTCTTCGATGAGTTTGAGCACCTTCATGCGCTCTTCAACGGTCGCCATATGATTGCTGATTGTAACCGTCTCGACAATGTCACATTAAAGGAGGTGGAGTCTGGAAAATCCCGGCTCGGACACAAGATATGGCGGTCAGGCAAAGCAGCAAGCCGCCATATCTAGCACCAAAAGTTCCCATTCGCCAAAGTCCAGTAACTGAGAGATGAGCAACTGGCCGAACACAATGCCGTTGCCAATTTCAGGCTCGGCTGCCACAACTCGTTTCGCTTCAGTGACTTCGTGCGTGGGGTGATTTTCGGCGATACGTTCGCGCGGCTGGAAATATGAATCTTCAATCGGCTGCGACGACTCGTACTTCAGTGATATAGCCAAGTCGAGCCAGAAGAGTCGAGAAGTCCTCCCACGTCAGTCCAAACTGCCGCACATCGGCCAGGCCAAGACGCGCCACCACATCGCGGAGCACTACAGCATCACGTTCTTCCACGGCTTCATCGAGGAGCGCCCGTTCAGCCCAATCCACCAGTTCTTCCAACGAGAGTTGGTGATTGAGGTAGGCGCTGATGCGGCTTCGTACGGTTTCGCGAGTGATCATTTTTCGCCTCCAACCTTTTGATGTCCGGTATCGGTTGGATACTTTTCATGCACTTCCACAAGTTTACCATCCGCGTCGTAAATTTCCTGGAAGACATCGGACGGTGCTTTCCTCGGCATCTACTTCCTTCACGTAGCGAGCGCGCCAACCTTGCCGGCCTAAGACCTCAAGCCAGTAGCGCCGGCCGCCCCCTGGCAATTCCTCCCAATTCGGGAACTTGCGCTCGTT
>JANWXR010000024.1 GCA_025057205.1 Anaerolineales bacterium
CCGCGGCCCTTCGGCCAGTAGCGGGTGTAGGCTGACGAAGTCGGCGCGGGCGAGCAGCTCGTCGAGCGTCGTCAACGTGACGTTGGCGCGGCGGGCGATCTCCGGTTCAACGTACGGGTCATAGGCCAATACGTTCAGGCCAAAGGCCTGTGCCCGCGGCGCGACCAGCCGGCCCACGCGCCCGAAGCCGATCAGGCCGAGCGTTTTGCCGTCAAGCTGGACGCCCCAGTAGCGTGAGCGCTCCCAGTCGCCGCGCCGCACTGAGGCGTCGGCAGCAGGCAGGTGGCGGCACAATGCCAGCAGCAGGGCCAGCGTGTGCTCAGCGGCGGCCAGTGCAGCGGACTCCGGCGTGTTCATCACCATCACACCGCGCTCGGTAGCCGCGGCAATGTCAACGTTATCGAGCGCCACGCCTGCTCGTCCGATAATCTTTAGGCGCCCACAACGCTCGATTAATTCGCGGTTGACGGCGGTGCCGGAGCGCACGATCAGCGCATCGTAGTCGGCGGCAGCAGCAAGCAACTCATCGCCGTTGCGCGTCCCCAGCTCAGGCCGGTAGTCGGCGTGCACATCCGGAGCAGCATTGAGCAGGGCCAGCCCTTCGTCGGGCAAGGGGTCGGTGATGAGGATTCGGAAAGTATTGGACACAGGGAGTTCTTTTTAGCCACGAATGAACACGAATTGCATCGAATACTTTGTGTTCATTCGTTTTCATTCGTTTTCATTCGTGTTCATTCGCAATCATTCGTGCTCATTCGTTTTCGTTCGTGTTCATTCGTGTTCATTCGCACTCATTCGTGCTCATTCGTTTTCGTTCGTGTTCATTCGTGTTCACTCGCACTCATTCGTGCTCATTCGTTTTCATTCGTGTTCATTCGTGTTCCCATTCTCTCCGGCTTTGAAATGTCACCTGACCATCACGGATCAGGCTCAGGCCGCGAGCGTATAAGTCCTGAAAGGCCGCCGGGACTTCCGTGCGGCGCAGGGCCAGCGTGAGCACTGGCGCCAGCTCGGCGACGTGAATAAAGACCGGCGCTGCGGCGCGCACACGCTCGCGGCTGACCACGCCCCCAAAGCCGACGAACAGATCCACGGCCTCGCTGGCCTCCAGGTCGGAAGTGCCGTCGCCGACGAGTAGAGCGCGGCCCCGCTTGTGCCGGCGCAGCTTGCGGATGATTTCGGCCTTACCTTTGCCCAGGGTCAGCGGCCCTCCGTCGTGCGCCAGATACGGTTCATGCGGGTTGCGCCCACCCGGGTGCCTCCACGTCTCCCACCAGCGCCCGGCCAGCTGGTTGTATTCGATCTCGACGGCATGGATGTTGGTCCCAGGCAGGCCGAGCCACAGGCCGAACTCGCGCACGCCCTCGGCCAGCCCGCCGCTAACGATGAAAACCTCGCGCCCGGCCTGTTGCAACGCCTGGATAACGGCAGCGGCGTCCGGGATGAGCGTCTCTCGGTAAAGGCGGGCGAGGCGTTGCAAATGCTCGCGCGTCGGTTGGAGCAGCTCGAGGCGGCGCGAATACACGGCCTCGAGCGGCAGCTCGCCGTTCATGGCGCGTCGGGTCAGCTCGGCGACCTCCGCTTCCTTGCCCGCCCAGCGCGCCAGTTCGTCAATGCCTTCGACGGCGCAAAGCGTGCTGTCGCAGTCGAAGATGATGATCTCGAAGGGCGCATGACCCGGAAGGGGAAAAGGAGATTGGGGATTGAAGAGTGAGTCGAGCATGACGAGCAAAACAAAGGGCAACCGGTTCGGGCCGATTGCCCTGGCATAATGCAGGGAAAGTGTACGGGCAGGGGAGGGGCGTGTCAATAGACATTATCGCCCTTTCTATCATAGGCTCTACTGAAAAAGCTCTTCTGAACTTCCAAGACGCTAAGCAGGAACTCAAATCGTCCGTGCAGGTCGTTGTGTACCCGCGCTTCAACGATTTCTTGGACGCCGGCGCGTCCGGCAGGCCTACACCGTCATCGCTCACCTCCACCACGTACGCCTGTGGGCTGCAGCCCAGACGAATCTTTACCCGACCCTCCACACGATCGAGGAAAGCGTGCTCTAAAGCATTCTGCAACAATGCACGGCCATATGCAGCACATCCTGCGCTGGGCCGGCGTTTGGCGTTGTATAATGTTGGCATTTGACAAAACTTCTCCAAGTTCCTATGGCAGAAGCGTTACGCCCTTCCCCCGCCGGTTCCATCTCTGAACTATCCGACTCTCCCAAGTACAACATTAAAGCCGTCTGCCTGCAAACAGGAATCCGCCCAGTGACGTTGCGAGCCTGGGAGCGGCGTTACAAGCTGCTCAACCCGCATCGCACACGGAGCAATTATCGTCTTTACTCTGACCGCGACCTGGCGATCCTGCGCTGGCTGAAAAGCCGGGTAGACAGTGGCTTGCCCATCAGCGCGGCGGCGACCGAGCTGGCGGAGATGCGCCGCCTGGGCACATGGCCGGAGCCGCCGCCTGCATTGCCGATCACACCACCGCTGCGGCGCGAAAGCGTGGCACCCATTCAGTACGCCGATCGTCTGTTCAAGGCGCTGACGGCTCATAGCGAGTCCGAAGCCAATGCAATCTTCAACGAGCTGTACGCCCTGTACGACATCGCCACCGTCTGCACCGATGTGATCCTGCCCTGCTTGGTCAGCATCGGCGATGCTTGGCAGCGCGGCGAGATTCGCATCACCACCGAGCACTTTGCCAGCAACTACGTGCGTGGGCGCCTGATGGCGCTTTACCAGGCGCAGCCGACGTTACGAAACGCGGCGCGCATCCTGGTCGGCTGTGCGCCGTATGAGCTGCACGACATCGGCAGCCTGATGCTGGCGCTGTTCCTGCGACGCGAGGGCTATCGCGTTGAGTTCCTTGGCCAGGATGTGCACGTGGATGACTTGTTGGAATATGCGCGCCTGGAACGGCCTGCTCTGATCTGCCTCTCGGCAACTCTGGAACAATCGGCGCGCGAATTAAAGCGCGTCCACGCCGGCCTGGCCAACATGCGCCCCCGCCCCAAGTTCGGCTTCGGCGGGCCAATCTTCGTGATGCGGCCGAGCCTGCGCGACAGTACGCCGGGGATCTACCTGGGCGACACACTGCCGGAGGCCAGCCTCAAAGTCCGCCAAATCCTAAGCTCTTGACACCTGCCTTCCTAACCAGAGTCGCTTAACCTGCTGCTTATCTTTAGACAGGTGGGTGCCTGTTGTTCAAAGTGATATATTCCTTTCGCGATTAGCGCCGTTGAACAAATGGTGCAGGGCGGGCTGCAACCTCGCGCCCGCTTAGACGGTTGAACATCTGGAAAGAGAGACGAGAGCAGATGACGAAACGGTGGAAAGTGGGCGACCGCGCCCCAAACGCAACCGTGTTGGATATTCACGGCCAGCCCTTTGAACTTGCGCAGCTGTGGCAGACCGGGCCGGTCATGCTCAACTTTCTGCGCCACTTTGGCTGAATATTCTGCCGCGAATGGCTTGCTCAGTTGGAGCAGCACACAGAGCAGATCACATCCGCCGGCCTGCGCATTGCCGCCGTCGGCCTGGGCGAGCCAAAGCATGCCCAGCGGTACTGCGGCTCGCTTGCGCCAAGCATCGCCTGTTACGCCAACAAGACCAAAGAAGCCTACAAGGCCTTCGGCCTCGACCGAGGCAATCTGTTGCAATTGATGGGGCCGCAGGTGTTTGCCGCCGGCGCGCGAGCCATAGCCCGGGGCTACACGCAAAGGGAAATCACCGGCGATGCGCTGATGCTCGGCGGGGTCTTCGTAATTGACCAGGAAGGCATCATCCGTTATGCCCACTATGATGCACACGCCGGTGATCACCCGGACTTTGCCGAGGTGCTGCGCGCCGTCAAAGACTGGAAGGATGCCCGCAACACTGCGTAGCCTGAATATCGGCGGGTATCCGGTTCCTTCCTCATGCCCACCTTCGATTACACCTTCACCGTCAAAGCACCGCTGAAAGCGGTCGCGGATTTCCACCGTGATGCGCGCGTTCTCCGCCGCCTGTCGCCGCCGCCGCTGTTCGTGCAACTGCATCACGTTGACCCGATGGGGGAGGGGGCTATCGCCGACTTCACTCTGTGGTTTGGCCCGCTTCCCCTGCGCTGGGTGGCAGTGCACTCCAACGTCAGCTCGCAGCACGGATTTACCGACACGCAGCAGCATGGCCCGCTCAAGTCGTGGCGGCACACGCATCGCTTCGAAGCTATAGACGCACACACAACACGCATCTACGAGCACATCGAGTATGAATATCCATCCGGCCTGGCGGGCCTGCTGGCACGGCTAGTGTTTTCGCCGCCTGCGCTGTGGTTCCTCTTCACTTACCGCCGGCGGGTCACGCGCCGCGCCCTGGAAGGCAAGGAGCGTAGAGGCTCATGAACATCGTCGTCATCGGCGCGGGGGTTGGCGGGTTGACCGCTGCGTCGCTTCTGCTCAAGGCCGGCCACTCTGTCACGGTGCTCGAGGCGCACGTTTACGCCGGCGGCTGCGCGGGCACGTTCTACCATCAGGGCTATCGCTTTGACGCCGGCGCGACGCTGGCCGGCGGCTTCAGCCCCGGCGGCCCGCACACACGCCTGGCCGAAATCCTCGGTCTCACCTGGCCCGTCTCACCGGTTGACCCGGCCTGGGTGACACATCTGCCTGACCGCTCGATTACGCAATGGGCCGACGCCGAACGCTGGCGAGAAGAACGCCGTCGGGCCTTCCCACACGCCGAGCCTTTTTGGCGAAAACAGGAACGACTCGCCGATATTGCCTGGGACGTTTCGTCGCGCTACTTTCCCTGGCCACCCGAATCGCCGGACGACCTTCTGAGCCTGATTGCTGCGCTGCGCCCTCAAACGCTGCTGGCCGCACCCTATTTGTTCAGCACAGTGGCAAACCTTGCCGGCGCAGCCAGCCGCGACCCGATGTTCAAGACCTTCCTCGACGCACAGCTGCTCATCGCCGCGCAGACCACCTCCGATTTCACACACGCACTGTATGGAAGTGCCGCGCTTGACCTGCCACGTCGGGGCGTCAACCACGTTCACGGCGGGATCGGCGCGCTTGCAAGAACGCTTGTGGATTGGATCCGCGCTCACGGCGGCCGGGTGTTGTTTCGCCAGGCAGTAGAAAAAATTGAGACGCGCTATGGGCGCGCCGTTGCGGTGCAGACGAACAAAGGCCTGCGCCTAGAGGCTGACGCCGTAATCGCTAATGTGACGCCCTGGGCACTGGCGAGACTGTTGGGTGAGGCCGCGCCTCCCGGCCTGCTTCGCGAAGTGCGGCGCCGCGCCCCGACGTGGGGCGCGTTCACCCTCTACCTTGGCCTTGACGCAGCACAGTTGCCCGGCGACGTTCCGGATCACCATCAGGTCGTGGTTGACCCGACACGTCCGCTCGGCGAGGCCAACTCCGTGTTCATCTCGCTCTCCGCAGCCGATGACGTCCACCGCGCGCCTGCCGGGCAGCGCGTAGCCACGCTCTCGACTCACACCGCCGTCTCGCCCTGGCTGGAGCTAAAGCAGCGCGATCCTGCCGCGTACGAGGCGCGCAAAGCGGCCTACACCGAAAAGATGCTGGCCGCCGCCGAGCGCGCTTTGCCGGGATTGCGGCGCGCAGTGCGTTTGTGTCTGTCGGGCACGCCCGCCACGTTCGAGTTCTTCACACGGCGGCCTCAGGGCATGGTCGGCGGCTTCCCACAGACATCGCTCTTCAACGTGCGCGGCCCAGCCACCGGATTGCCCAACGTGTGGCTCGTCGGCGACTCGATCTTTCCTGGCCAGTCCACGGCGGGGGTCACGCTGGGAGGGATGCGGGTAGCGGCCAAAGTGCTACAGTTTACTGCTCGTTCATCTCGGTTACGTGCGCTTCAAGCTACTCGACAGCCGCAACCGGAGTTGGGTTGATTATGAAGGTGCTGGCTGTCGGCGCACAGTTCTTTTTACTGTGGAAGACCGGCATGCGCTTCGGCGCATCGTCTATGAGCCTTGCCTGACCTACTCTTCGGGCTGGCCGCTGCCGAAAAACCTTGAGTTGACCTGAGATTTACGGTGTGCGTTTAGCGCTCTTTCTGGTAGCGCAGGCTGCGCCTGAGCGCCTGGGCCGGGGTAGGGCGGTAGGTCTTCACCTGATCTTCGAGCACTTCGTTGCGCGTGCGCGCGTACACCGTCCGCGTGGTGACAATGGACTCGTGGCCCAAAAACTCTTGAACGGACTCGAGCGGCATCCCCTCTGAAAGCATCGCTGTAGCGATATAGCGCCTAAAGTCGTGTGGTGAGATGGACGTATCCAGCCCCAGCGCCCGCGCTGCCTGGCTGACCACAAGCCAGACTGTCTTAGTAGAAATGGGCGTGATTTGATCGCGATCATGGCGAATGAAGAGCGGTTCCTGTTTGCCCGGCACGGGACGCTTGCGGTTGGCGGCGCGATCTTCATCACGAGCTTTGAGATAGGCCCGGATCGCTGCCTGTGCTTCCGGGTTGAGCAGCACCACGCGCTCCTTCTCGCCCTTGCCCGTGATCAATATACGGTCGGCGTGGCCATCTGCGCAGTCACTGCGGCGCAGCCCGGCCAGCTCGTGGGCACGCATCCCCGAAGCAAACAGCGTGTGCACCAAGGCGCGATTACGCAGCAGTGTCAGCCGCCGGCGCCGCAGGCGCGGCGTTTCTGGAGCGGGCAGGGGGCTGCTGTCATAGTAAGCAATAATTTGTGGCACCGCCTCCTTGATAGGCTGGGTCTTGTAGCCGGTACGTCGCCGTCCGCGCGCTTCTCGCAGGATCAGCTTCATGCGTGTAGCCATCAATCCTGAAGGCAGAAGTGAATGCACATCCAACCACTCGATGAAGCGGATAACTCCTGCCAGATAGGTGTTCTCGGTGCGCCGGCTGAATTCCCGTTCTGACCGCATCCAGTGCCGGAAGCGAGCCGGTGAGTCTTCTTGTAGCAGCTGCAACGGAACGGTGTTGTCATCTATCGATGGCTTTGGTCGGCTATCGAGAAGGAATTCAGCGAAGGTCCGAAGGGCATGACGATAGGTGATGACGGTTTTGGGAGCAACATCAATCGTGGTCAGGAACTTTTCGGCGTGAGCTGGTAAGGGGTGTTGGGACATGAGGGAGATTGGAGATTGGTGACTAAAGACTGAAGACTGAAGATTGATGATTGATGACTGAGACACCGTTATGGGTGTTCGGGAAAACAGGCGGCGGCAGCGGGCGTTTCTACCGGCAGTCAGATTGTTAGATATAATTTATCTTAAGTTACACAATTTGACAAGGTTGAACACTCCCCCTCACCACTCATCCTCCGGTTTTACCGGCTCTGGTTTTACCGGCAGCAACAGCGGGTCTGGCCGAAAACAGAGAGCAATGTTGTTCCTAATGAAAAAATGCTTTCGACCTGCACTACCGGCCGGGTTGCTCAAAAAGCGCCCCACCCGACTGAATGCGCATAGACTTCACTTGCTTTAAGCTAAGGTATTTACAGAAAGCCACAAACCTCATTGTGGCTATACGCAGTCAGAACTCGAACCGCTCTAAGTCCTCACCAAGAAACACCGGCCCACCAAAGATCCGTGCAGCCGCAGCTTGCTGCTCGGCCAAATCATTCTCAAGCGGCGAAAGATGCACCAAAATCAGGCGCTTAACGCCCGCAGCGCGCGCTACCTCCGCCGCTTGCTCGGCTGAGCTGTGTACAGGATACAGGCCTGTCGCCTCATGGACAAGAATGTCTGCACCTCGTGCCAGCGCCTGAATTTCCAATGACGGTGAACCATCCGAACCATATACAACAACCCCGCCGCCATGCACATCCCGCGCGCGTACGCCGATCACGGGCGTCTGGCCATGCCGGCCTGGCGCCGCCGTCAGCTCAAAATCGGCGCCGGTTACAATCCGCGCACCCTCCTCAAGCGGCACGGCATGCCACTGTAATTCCGGCAACCCTTCCCAATCACTTGTATCCCATTGCCCCCAAACGCGCCGCATAATGTCAATCGCCCGTGCTGGGCCATGAATGGGCAGCGGCTCACGCCGTCCGGCGAGCCATAACATCTCCACCAGCAATGGAAAGCCGGAGGTATGGTCTTGGTGCTCGTGCGTCAGGATCACGCGCTCGATCGAGTCGAGCGGGACACTCAGACGCTGAAGCTGTCGTACTGCATTACCTCCGCAGTCAATCACGATTGTAGAGCTTGCGCCACGCAGGGCCAGCATCGTCGGCTCGCGGCTGCCGTCCGTCAATGCCGCGCCCGTTCCAAGCAGCAGGAGTTCAGCCATAGTTTCAAGAAACCTCGAATCGTCGTGCTAGAATGATACGTAAGCCACCACATACGACAAGTCAAAGGACCCATGGCATTTGAGATTCATCCGCTTGACCTGAAATTCCAAAACTTTCCCGAAGCCATCGCCGCCTTTCTGGTAATCGGCCCCGGCGGGCCGGTGTTGATTGAAACCGGCCCCAGCTCGACGCTGCCGACGCTGCAGGCCGAGCTGGCGCGCTTCGGCCTTAGGCCGGCAGACGTCCGCGATGTGCTCATTACGCATATTCACCTCGACCACGGCGGCGCAGCCGGCTGGTGGGCACGACAGGGCGCGCGTATCCACGTTCATCATATCGGCGCGCCACATTTGATAGACCCTGCCCGGCTGCTCGCCAGCGCCCAGCGCATCTACGGCGAGACCATGCAAACGCTGTGGGGCGACTACCTGTCATCGCCCGCCGAGCGCGTACACGCCTTGTACGATGGCGACGTCATCGAAGCCGGCGGCCTGAAAATCACCGCTTTCGACACGCCCGGCCACGCGCGCCATCATCTGCTCTACGTGCTCGACGGCGTGGCCTTCACCGGCGACCTGGCCGGAATCCGCATCTCGGCCCGCCCGCACACGCGCCTCCCCACCCCACCACCCGAGTTCGAGCTGGAGGCCTGGCTAGCCAGCGTGGCGCGCGCCAAGGCCATGAAGTTCGATCGGCTCTACCTGACTCACTTCGGGCCGGTGGACGATGTGACCGAGCAATGGGAACAGGTGGCGGCCCTGCTCACCGACTGTGCCGAACGTGTACGCGCCGAGCTGGAACGCGGCGCGGACCGCAATACCATAGTAGCGCGCTACACCGCCCAAGAGGAAGCGCGCTTGGCCGCCGACGGCTTATCCGGTGAAGACTTGCTCCGATACGCCAGCATTGGCCCCATGGGAATGAGCGTGGATGGGTTAATGCGGTACTGGAGAAAGAAGATGGAACGTGGGGTTTGAAGAGACGTGTTTCGTATTGCGTGGACGAACGATATGGAATACGGAATGCGCAATACGTACAACCACTTCAAACGCGATCCGACCTGTTTTGATTGACCCTCGCCTGTAGCCTTCGGTATTCATCCGACGCGGCATACCGGCACAGATGCTGAATGCGTGTGGCAATGAGGGGATGAGTGGAGAGCAACTCCCCTAATTGATTGTCACCATCCTGTTTCTCCAGTTGAGCCAGCGCGTATTGCTGGCTAACCGCCGAACGGGCTGCACCGCCGGTCGCCAGCTTCACCAGCGCAGAGACGGCTTTGTTCACGTTGCCACAGGCCAGCAGCCCGGCGCGATCGGCGGAAAACTCGCAGGCGCGGTTCCACCAGCGGAAGGCAAAATACAGGATCACTGCCGCGCCGAACGGGCTAGGGATGCCGGCCATCCCACCCAAAAGTGAGTTCAACCAGGTGTGCCCCAGCTGCACATGCCCCATCTCGTGACCGAGGATGAATTGCAGCTCGTCTCGATCCATGATGGAGAACAGGCCAGCGTAGAGCACAATCGCTTTGGGGCCGCCGAGGCCGAAGGTGTAGGCATTGAGCACGGGGGCAGGCGCAACGTAGGTGACCGTGTTGCCGACGCTCAGCCAGGCTGCCGTCTCACGCACCAACGCATCCAATTGGGGCATGGTTTGGGGCGTCACCGGCGTCGCCTGCCGAATTAGGGCGCTATGATGCAGCCAATTCAAGAAGAGGGCCAAGAGCAGCATGGCGGCCACGAAGAGCAGGCTACCGCACAAAGTTGCCACCGACGTGAAGGCGATGACGCCCAGCACCAGCAGTACGGTCACGACCAGGATGAGACGTTCGTTAGGATATCGGTAATCGGTCATGCCGCATGGCTATCCGCTAACACCTGCGCTTGATGTCCGTTATTATCTTCTCTGAAAGCCGAGCCGACCATCAACCGAAAATAGGCAGGAGGACACGATGTCTCAAACGAAGATACTTGTATCACTGATCTCAGCCGCAGTGTTGCTGGTCAGCCTGACCAGGCCGGCCATGGCGGCTTCATGTCCGGCGGGGATGGTCGAATACACAGTGAAACGGGGCGATTGGATCTACCGCATCGCGCGCGCCTTCGGAACCACGCCGGAGAAGATCACCGCCGACAACAAGCTGGCGAACCCGAACGCCATTTTCGTCGGGCAGAAGCTATGCGTCGCCACACAGGCCGGGGCCGGTGCAACCGGCACGCCTGCGCCGCCCACCCCTACGCCGCCGGCCTACGTCTGCTGTCCAAGCTTCCGCATCGTGGCCGTTGAGCGCAACAAGACGGTGACAATCGAAACTACCAACTTCCCGGCCGGCCTGCGCTTCGATGTACGCATGGCGGCGCGCGGCAATCGGGCGATCGGAGGCCTGCTGGTAGGCACACAGGACTCAGGAGCCGGCGGACGGTTCCGGGCTACGTTCAATATCCCGGCGGCGCTGGCCGGTCTCAACCAGATAGCGATCCGGCTCGAGCACACCGGAACAGGCTACCACGCCTATAACTGGTTCTACAACAACACGGTCACATTACCTTGAATGAGCGGGGGCGCCGAGGCCAAATAAAGATGACGCCTGCGCGGCGCCCCCTGCCCTGCTCATTCCCAGGGCGCAATCCCCATCCAAATAACCAATCTTCGGTCGCCGCGATTGGTGACGCCGTGCGGAACGCCGGCCGGCGCCCAGACCACGCCACCTTCGCCGACCGTCCTGCTCTCTTCGCCCACCACAAATTCGCCCTGCCCCTCGACCACGAAGTAGAACTTGTCCTGATCTGCATGGTCATGCACAGGCTGGGCCTGGCCCGGCTCTAAACAGTTCAGACCAAGCATCAACCGGCGACTCTGGAACAGTGTTGCCTTATAGAACTTTTCGGGCTTCGAGCCAACGTGAAGGCAATAGTCGGTAAAGTGGCTCATCGGACAATCTCTTAGATGATCAGCATCGCGTCGCCGAAGGAATAGAAGTGGTAGCCCTCGCGCTTGGCCACCTCGTAAGTTGCCAGGATGCGCTCACGGCCCGCAAACGCCGAGACCAGCATCAAGAGTGTGGACTTCGGTAAGTGGAAATTCGTAATCATGGCATCCACCACCCGGAACTGATAACCGGGATAGATGTACAAGCAGGTCGTGTCGCTTCCGGGCGGCACCGGTCGGTGTTCACTGCCGCGCGCTGCCGCCGACTCCAGCGCACGCACCGCCGTTGTACCCACCGCAATCACCCGTCGCCCTTCCAGCTTGGCCTGGCTGATGGTTCTGGCCGCCGCTTCGTTTACTTCATACCACTCACCGTGCATCTGATGGTCTTCGATTCGCGTCTCGCCCACCGGCTGGAATGTATCCAGCCCGACGTGGAGGGTGATGAAGGCCCCAATCACCCCCTGCTCCTCCAATCGTTTGATCAGCTCAGGTGTGAAGTGCAACCCTGCTGTTGGAGCGGCGGCCGAACCGGGCACCGTCGCGTACACCGTCTGGTAGCGGTTGGGGTCGGCCAGCGGGGTGTGAATATAGGGCGGCAGGGGCGTATGACCGACTCGGTCTAGCAGCGGCGTAATCGGTTTGGAGAACTGCACCACACGGCGCGGGCCGCCCAGCTCTTCCAGGATGACGGCCTGAAGGCCGGCTTCGCCCTCAATGTGCAGTACAGTGCCCAGGTGGATGTTCTTTCCCCCCACCAGCACCTCCCATGTGAGCGGCGCACGGCGCTTGAGCAGTAACACCTCCGCCTGGCCACCGCTGGCCTTGCGCGCTGCCAGCCGCGCCGGGATGACGCGGGTATCGTTGAACACCAACACGTCGCCGGCACGCAGAAACTCGCCGATCTCGGAAAAGCGGCGGTGCCAGATGTCGCCCGTCTGCCGGTTGAGCACCAGCAACCGCGAGGCATCGCGCGGCTCCACCGGCGTCTGGGCAATGAAGCTCTCAGGTAGCTCGTAGTCAAAATCGGCCAGGTTCATAAAGCAGGGCCAGCAGGCAAAACAGCATACCGCCTTCCCCTCCCCCAGTCAAAACGTTGTAGCAAGTTGATTTCAGCGGTTGAAGAAGCGCCCGATCAGGTTCGCTACGACGGTCAGGACCAGGCTGAGCAGAATCATCGTGGTTATGGGGAAGTAGAACGAGGAGCCATCACGCTGAATGAAGATGTCGCCAGGTAGGCGCCCCAACGGCAGGCTAAAGCGGCCCACCAGCCAGAGCATGCCGCCTAAAACCATTAAGGCGACTCCGGCCAGAAACACCCAGCGTCCAATTGTGGTTAAGTCAGGCATAGGCTCAGATTAGTTTCGGCTGCTCTCCGTTTGCCGGCGGCGTGAGGCCGAGGTGCTCATAGGCGGCCCGCGTCACCATGCGCCCGCGCGGCGTTCGATCCAGAAAGCCTTTCTGTAAAAGATACGGCTCCACCACATCCATGATGGTGTCCGGCTCTTCGCTGATGGCAGCGGCGATAGTTTCCAGGCCGACCGGCCCACCGCCGTACTTCTCGATGATGGTGCGCAGCACGCGCCGGTCAATGTCATCCAGGCCGAGCGGGTCCACTTCCAGCAGGTCAAGCGCAGCGGCGGCTACCTCGCGGGTGATGGCGCCCTCGGCGCGCACCTGGGCATAGTCGCGCACCCGCTTGAGCAAGCGTAGCGCCACGCGTGGCGTCCCACGCGCCCGTTGTGCAATTTCGGCCACGCCCTCCGGCGCCGCAGCGATGTTAAGCAGGCGCGTGGCCCGCGCCACAATTTGCTCCATCGCCGCCTGGTCGTAGAAATCTAGGCGAAAGACCGCGCCGAAGCGCGCCCGCAGCGGCGCCGTTATCAGCGCCAGCCGCGTCGTCGCGCCTACCACGGTGAAGCGCGGCAAGGACAGGCGGATGCTGCGCGCGCTTGGCCCCTTGCCGATGACGATGTCAAGCGAATAGTCTTCCATCGCCGGGTAGAGCACTTCTTCCACAGCGCGGCCCAAACGATGCACTTCGTCAATGAACAAGATGTCACCGGCACGCAGATTGGTGAGGATGGCGGCCAAGTCGCCGGCGCGCTCGATCGCCGGGCCGGCGGTCACCTTGACGTTAACGTTCATCTCATTGGCCAGGATGTGCGCCAGCGTCGTCTTACCCAAGCCCGGCGGGCCGTAAAACAAGACATGGTCGAGCGGTTCGCCGCGCTTGCGAGCCGCTTCGAGTAGGATTTGCAGGTTCTCGCGCACCTTGTCCTGCCCTACCAAGTCTGCCAAGCGCTTGGGTCGCAGCGCATGGTCGGCCTGATCTTCCGGTTTACGCTCCGGCGCGAGTAAACGGTCTTTGTCGTTCGGCACAGCAGAGAAGATTATAAGCGAATAGCAACGAGGCGCCGGCGGAGGTACAATGCCCGCATCCCACGTCTGGAGACTCTATGACCCCAAACGTGTATCCCTCCCGGCATCCGCTGGTGGCGCACAAGCTGGCCCTGCTGCGCAGCATTGACACCGAACCAAAGAAGTTCCGCGAGCTGGTGCGCGAAATCAGCATCCTGCTGGCCTACGAAGCCACCACCGACCTAGCCGTCGAGCCAATCGAAGTCACCACGCCGCTGGGCATCGCGCGCGGCCAGCGCCTGACTCAGGACATCGGCCTGGTGCCGGTGTTGCGCGCCGGGTTAGGCATGGTGGAGGGAATCTGGGAGATGATGCCGGGCGCGGAGGTCTGGCACATCGGCCTGAAGCGCGATGAGCGCACGTTGGAGCCGATGCAGTATTACGCCAATAAGCCGGTAGAGCCGCGCGTGCAGTTGTGCCTGCTGCTCGACCCGATGCTGGCGACCGGCGGCTCGGCTTCGGCAGCCTGCACACTACTCAAGTCCTGGGGCGTGCGCCGCATCAAGTACATCGGCCTGATCGCCGCGCCGGAGGGCATCCGTCGTCTGCAGACCGACCATCCAGACGTGCCCATCCACATCGGCGCGATTGATGATCACCTGAACGAGATCGGCTACATTGTGCCCGGCCTGGGGGACGCCGGCGACCGGCAATTTGGGACGGGGTAAGGCTCGGTCTACCTTGTGCCAAGCTATCTGATCGGTGGGTGACGTCAATAACGCAGCAGTGCGGCCAGCGGAGCGGTTGCCGGCATCTCGTCCTTCGGCACCACGTACACGTTCCCGCCCGAAGCGTACGTCCGAAGCGCGGCCAGATTCAGCAGCTCATCGGAGTCCGGCGATGGCAGCAATTGCGTCTGCACTGCCTGTGTCTCCATGTTAAACGTCCCCCAGGCTTCCTGGTCGGCAGCAACGAACAGAGTCTGCACCCGGCCGCAATGGGCAGCATGCAAAGCCCTGTGCAAATCGGCGGTGACGCGGTGTGTGTTGCTCAAGCGGCGATACGCTGCTAAGGCTTCCACCAAGCGTTGCCGGAAATGCGGCGCCACGATGGCCCAGGCCTGCTCATGCAGCGTCTCCGGACTCAGTCGTTCCGGATTGCCGTCAATGCTTGCCTCGACGAGGTGCGGATAACGACTTTGCTCGCGATAGAGAGCGGTGAGATACGTCACGCCGGCCAGCACCAGCGGCGCCGTCTCGGCCTTCAGCCATTCGCGCAGGCCATGATCAATCTGATGACAATATTGCGCCAGTTCCTCCTTATAGGTTTCTTCACCTCCGCCGCTGCCATAGAAGATGGCCGACCAGCGCCGCCCCGGCCCGCGCGGCACGCCAGGGCGGAACCGCACTTCCTTCTCGAATGAGTCAAAGCGCAGCGCTTCGGCCAGGTTGTGCGGCAGGCCCTCCAGTGACACCGCGCCCAGCTCCCAGCGCGTGCCGCGAAACAGGTGCACTGAGTTCTGGCTGAGTGCCAGCACGTAGAAGACGCCATCCTCATAGAACAGCGGCCAGAGCGGCGTGAGATGCGGTCGCCGCGACACGATAAGCTTCTGCGTAAAAGCCAACGGCAGGCAATACGTCAACGCACCTTCGGGCGTCAGGAAGAGCGCTAGGCCATCGTTCAGGTGGCGCCAGAAGTAACTGTCGCCGAGCAGTTTCAGGCCCGGCTCGAGACGCGCCGCGATGTCGGGCGCGCGCCAATCTGCCGCCGCCAGGCGCGCCTCGGCCTCCCGCAAGCCGTTACGCAGCCGCAGTTGGTCCTCGGGTATATTGGCGCCGTTACGATGTGTGGAGAGGTAGAGCGAAACGCAGCCCGACCCCTCGATCGAGACCAGCTTCTTCAAATCTTCGGGCAGGATTTGGTTCATAAAAACTTCCGCCAAGAGAAATCAGTTGATGTGACACTGATAACAGTGCACCACCTCCAAACGTTTCGCCGGAGGCCGGGTGCGCCTTGGCCCGCGCAGCGTGACGCACGGGTCGTTGTTTGCAGCCATACCGAAACTTAGCCGGCATGTTCGGCAGGATGAGGCTGTAAGGCAAAACCGGCCACGGAGGGCGCGGCCAGCCGCAAGTCAATCGGCCATAGATATTTTGAAGGTGTCCTAACGGATGCCGGCCTGCAACACCAGCTCGGTTTGGCGGCTGAGCTTGCGCTCCAAATACGTGGGCATCTGATACAGGTTGCCAAAAGGCAGCCTCGCGCCGGGTTCGCAATCCGGGGAGTGAAACTTGAACTCGTCCTCCCACGCAGCGCGGACGTAATCTAAAGCCTTGCTTCAGGTCTCCAGTACGGTCAGGATGAACACACATGATGGCTCTCCAGATGACGCGCTTGTTGTCAAGCCAGTGAGCACCTTTACGTTAGGCCATTCGGCAAAAGTATGATAGTGATATTTGACACTGTTGCCAAGATACATCTCCCCTGATTCCCTTACACATTTAAGATAGGAGTTACGCAGTTGCGCCCGCGCTTCCATAGATGTGGCGGTCATATCCGCCGGAAGTCCGCCAGATGTGGCGGCAACCCCCGCCAACTGCGTAAGTCCTATCCTTATTTCGGATAAAGTCTAATAATCTGTGGCGTCAGGTACTGCTTGCTCGAGAAGCATTGGCCCGGATGCGCGAGTTGCTCTACGAATGGGTGAACGACTGGCACCTGGGCGCGTACTACGCTGAAGCGCCTGACGTCAACCTACTTGGCCCCGCGACTGGGACGTTGCGCGTCCTGCGCGGCGGTGCCTGGAACCTGGACGGGCGTGAGGTTCGCGCAGCCAGCCGCCCGACGCGGTGCGAGAACTTCATCGGCTTCCGCTGTGCCCGTTGAGGGCGGGCTTTGACTTCGCTCGCCAGGCCGGGTATCCTGTAGTCACCACAAACTTTTTGACTCAGGAGAGCAATCGCCATGCCAGTCCGCTGGGAATATTGCATCCTCACCCGTCTAAGCAACGGCCCAGATAGCAAGTGGCACGTCAACCGCGTCTTCAACTATCGCGAACCGCACATGCCGGTCGAGGTAACGGAGGCGCAGTTTCGTGAATACAACCGGGAGTTCGACGAGATGCACGCCTCATTGAGCTTTCCCATTTTGCCGGCCGTTCTCAACCGTCTGGGTGCAGATGGCTGGGAGCTTTTGGACGACATGAATACAGGGCTAACGGGCGGCGAAGGCCTGGTCTTCAAGCGCCCGGTGGAAGACAAACAAACTGCACGTAGAGGCCAGGCCAAGGCGCGTTCAAGCACTGCCAAAAAATCGGGTGGCCGGAAGCGCAAAAGCTAAGCGTGCCCAACGCCTGCCGAGCCGTCCGGATAGCGCTCGTTCCTTCGTAAGCTTGGCTCGCTCTACACCGGTCAGGCTCGCAATTTTGGCAACACCTGCCTGGCCGCTAAGCTGTAACTGCTATGGCGTTGCAGCGTGATTACGCCGCTAACCAGATGGAATGGCTGGTCTTCAGCTTCCGCTGGCTGCTGATTGCCGCAACGGCCGTCCTTATCTACACCCGGCCCATGCCCAACCCGCCCAGCAGCACGGAGTTTTACCTGCTGGTGGCGCTGGTGTCCTTCAATCTGCTGCTCAATTTCTTCGAGTTTTTTGGCCTATGGTGGCCGGTCCTTGGCGTGGTAACCTTAGCGGTTGATTCGGCCCTAGGTCTGTTACTGTTCGCGGCCACAGGCGCCAATGAAGGCCCGATTATGTGGATCGGCCTGCTGCCGATCCTGACTGCTGGGCTGCGACATCGCTGGCCGGCCACTCTGGCTGTTACCGTCACCTTCTTACTGGGGCAGGCGGCCATTGCTTTCTGGATTCACGCCGACAACCCCATTCTCATCTCTAGCCTGATGTCGGCAACGTCTCTGCTGCTTGTGCCTGCTGGCTTGTTGACCCTGCTTACTGCCAATCAGCTGCGCCGCATCCTCAACTGCCGCACCCGCACCGAGAATCAGTTCAGCGCGCAGCGGGCGCAGACGTTGCGTAAACACTCCCGCGCCATCTACGACATGGCCTCTATGGTCTCGGCGACCCTGGATTACGATAAAGTCCTGGATGCGGCGCTCAACTATAGTGCGATGGGCGCGGAGGGCCTGCCGCAAAACGCTTCCAAGATGATTGCGGCGGCGTTGCTGTTCCAGAACGATGAACTGCGCGTCAGCCGCGGCTGGCGCCTGCCACCCGCCGACCATCGCGTCATTTGCCCGGCGCGCGAGGGAGTGCTGGCCCAAGTGACACGCCTAGGTGACCCAATAGTGATTACCGAGCCGGACCGCGACCCGGAGCTGCAGCAGTTCGTCGGATTCCGCAACTGTAAGTCACTGATGGCATTGCCTCTGCGCGTAGGTGTGGAAACATACGGCGCAATCCTGTACGGTCACCCACAACCGGACTTTTTCGATGAAGACCAGCGAGCGTTTTTCACGGCAATGGTCAATCAGGCCAACATTGCGCTGCAAAATGCACGCCTATACCAAAGCCTGCGCGGAGAGAAAGAGCGTCTGATTGAGGTTCAGGAGGAAGCTAACAAGAAGCTAGCCCGTGATCTGCATGATGGGCCGACGCAAGCCGTCGCTGCGCTGGCGATGCGTGCTAACTTCGCCCGCCGCCTGCTGGAGCGGGACGCGAAAGCCGCAAGCGAAGAACTGTTCAAGATGGAAGACCTGGCGCGCCGGACGACGAAAGAGATCCGCCATATGCTGTTCACCCTGCGTCCGCTTGTGCTGGAAAGCCAGGGCCTGAGCGCGGCGCTCAAGCAGCTGGCGGAAAAGATGCGTGACACGCACGGTCAGAACGTTCTGGTGGAGACCGATCCCAACGTGGACGAGTTGCTGGAGAAGAATCAGCAGGGCGTGCTGTTCTGCATTGCCGAAGAAGCCGTCAACAACGCGCGCAAGCACGCTCAAGCTGAGCATATTTGGGTGCGGCTCAAAGCCGATCACGATACGCTCGTACTGGACATTCAAGATGATGGTGTGGGCTTCAACCTCGGCGACATCGAAGAAAACTATGACCGCCGCGGCAGCCTAGGCCTGGTCAACATACGCGAACGGGCCGATATGCTCAACGGCATGGTGCGCATCGACTCTGCCGAGGGCAAAGGCACACGCATTACTGTCTTCGTCCCCTTGGCCAATTCACAGGAGTAGGAAATCGTCTTATGCCAAGTCGTCCCGCCCCGAAACGCAAGCGTCCCGCCCGCGGTCGCCGTCCCCTCAAATACGAGTGGGATGCCGAGCGCGTTAAGGCCCTGCGCGACCATCTAGGCCTGACGCAGACACAATTTGCTGAAGAACTCGGCACCCAGCAACAGACAGTCAGCGAGTGGGAGTGCGGCTACCATACACCAAAGGGCACGTCGGTGAAGCTCTTGCAACTGATCGCCGAGCGCGCCGGCTTTGTATACAAGACCACCCCTTCCGACAAGGAATAGTCGCGCCATTTTGCCTCTTGACAATCTATATGTTTTCATGTAAAGTGCTGACGAGAGCGTGGCTCTCAAAATTCATCGGTGCGAAACATGAATTCACGTAAACACCGGGAGGCGACATGGGTCACTATGGATTGGACGGCGTCCTCTTGGCCTGGAAGAAGGGCGCCATTACGACCGAACAGGCCATTGGCCAGATTCTCTTGCTCTTGCAGGAGTTCGACCGGCGCCTCAGCCGGCTTGAAGAGCGAAACGACCCCGGCAGCGCCAACCGAGCGGAGCCACGCTCTCCTCGGCCTGCTCAGTAATGAGAGCGGCTTCCAGCTTGAATTACGGCAAGGCATGCAAAATTCGACCTGTTTTCAGTGAGCTTCTACTACGGAACCGTAAATCTATCAGGAATTTGCTCTAATTAGAGCGCCATGCGAGTTGGTTTACGACAGAGCATAGCCGCAATGAGCGAACCATCCCCGGATGTCTTGGCGCGAGATCGAGCGGAAAGCATCGGCCAGGGCATCCAGCAGCGCGTCGAGCGTGCGGGCCTTGGCCGCCCGCAGCGCCG
>JANWXR010000250.1 GCA_025057205.1 Anaerolineales bacterium
TGATGCCGACAAACACCTCGAAGCCGAGGAGCAGGCCGGGCACGAAGAAGACGAACGGCTGCACGCCGCCGAAGCTGAGCGTGCTGATGATCGCCAGCAGCAGCGTCCCGGCGAAGATGACGCCGAAGAGACGCAGCGAGAACGAGAGCACTTTGGCGAACTCGGAGATCAACTCCAGGATGCCGACCAGGAAATCAATCAGGCCGAAGATCGGCTTCTTGATGATGGTCTTGAGGTTGATGAACTTGCTGAAGTAATCCATGCCCAGCGCGCGCACGCCGAAGACCTGCACCATAATCATGGTGATGAGCGCCAGCGAGAGGGTAAAGTTCAGGTCGGTGGCTGCGCCGCGGAAGGTGGGCACAATCTCGCAGCTTTCGCATGGCTCGGCCTTGCCGTAGTACAAATCCTTGGACTTAAGCTCCTTGCCGGCTTCTTTGGCCTTTTTCACCTTCTCCACGTGCTCGGTCGGCTGTGAGCCGTCGAGCAGGTGAACGCCGCCGACGACGACCGTGCGGTATCCCTGGATGTTTTCATGCGCCAGCTTGGTGTAGCCGATGGTCTCGTGGATGGGCACCAGCTTGAACAGGTTAGCCACCAGCACTACCAGGAAGATGGTCATGGTGAAGGGGAAGATTTGCGGCGCCCACTTGCCCGCCAGGTTCTGCGTCGTGTTCCAGAAGAACTCAACGCCGACTTCCATAACGTGGTAGAAGAAGTTGGAGGGCACCTCCTGCCCGCTGCGGACGTGCGGCTGGACGGCGAACAATGCAATGGCGAACAGGATGAGCGCCGCGATGAGCGCCGAGAGGAAGGTGTTGGTCAGGCCGAAGCTGATGCCGGGCGCAACTTCGGTGACCCAGCCGGCCCAGGCCGGCTCGGCGGGCAGCACCACCGCCGGCGGCACGGGCGTCCAGATGCCGCGGACGTTCCAGGCCAGGACTGCGCCGAGAATCATCAGCCCGAGGAAAATCCAGCGCCGGAAACCAATGCGGCGGGGTGCCTCTTCTGCATGTGCGTGCGTCGTCAAGGTTGTTTCTCCTTGAGAGAGTTTTCTGATTTCAATTGCACTACCGATTTGGAAATTACAGACATCGCCACCCGGTACATCACGAAGATGCTCACGGGCGCGCTGAGCACCAGAAAACCGATGGTAAACAACGGGCGCGTGTTCAATGCCCGGTCAATGGTTAGGCCGATGAGCAGCACCCCCATCACAATTGCCAGGGTGATGAAGCCGCCCAGGCCGACCACCACGGCCATCGCCACGTTCAGACTGTACTGGCGCGGTCCGGGCTTCTGACTTTGGCTCATCGTTTGGGCATTCTATCACGCGCAAAAACAAGTGTCACGTGCACGAGGTCGCGGGTCGCGCCCCGCAGCCTAGAACCAGCTGCTTGCCGCCGCCACCGCAATGTTGACGAACGGGCTGATGACGAAGCCGACCAGCAGCACGCCCATGGCGCACAGCCACAGCGCAAACGCATAGGAGCGCGGCACCGGATAAGTTGCGGCTTCATCTTTAGGCGCGCCCAGGTAGATGACCTTGAGCACGTAGAGATAGTAGTACAGGCCGATGATGGAATTGACGATGCCGACGACCACCAGCCAGACCAGCCCGCTGTTGATGGCTGCTGTGAACACGTAAAACTTGGCAAAGAAGCCGGCCAGCGGCGGGATGCCGCCGAGCGAGAGCAGCGCCACCAGCAGGACAAGCGCCAGCCCCGGCGCGCGCCGCGAGAGGCCGCCGTAATCCGCGATCTCATCCGAGCCGGTGACGCGCGAGACCAGCACGATCGCGCCGAAGGCCGCCAGGTTAGTGATGGTGTACATCCCAAGGTAATAGAGCGTGGCCGCCATGCCGTCCGTCGAGAAGGCGGCCAGGCCCACCAGAATGTAGCCGGCCTGGGCGATGGATGAGTAGGCCAGCAGGCGCTTGATGTTCCGCTGCGCCAGCGCAATCAGGTTGCCAAGCGACATTGTCACGGCGGCCAGCGCGGCGAGCAACTGAATCCAGAACGCCTCCTGGCCGGGGAAGGCCGCCCACAGCACACGCACCAGCACAGCGAAGCCGGCAGCCTTGGACGCCACCGACAGGAAGGCCGTGATCGGTGTGGGTGCGCCCTCGTACACGTCCGGCGCCCAGAAGTGGAAAGGCACCGCCGAAATCTTGAAGCCCAGACCGGCCAGCACCAGGAAGAGCGCCAGCAGCGGCCCGGCGGACAGCCCGCTCGCGTTCAGCGCCTGACCCACTGCATACAGGCCGGTCTGGCCGGTGAAACCGTACAGCAGGCTGAAGCCGTACAGCATCACCGTGGACGTAAACGCGCCGAACAGGAAATAC
>JANWXR010000251.1 GCA_025057205.1 Anaerolineales bacterium
ATCGGCCCGCTCTTCGAGATTGCGCAGGCCATCTCCGAGGCGCGGCTGCCGTGCGAGCTGGTCGTGGTGGCCGGGCGCAATCAAAAGCTGCTCGAACGTTTACAGGCCGCGTGCTGGAATCTGCCTGTGCACATCTACGGCTTCGTGCGCACCATGCCGGACTTCATGCACGCCGCCGATGTGCTGGTGAGCAAGGCCGGGCCGGGCACGATTTCGGAGGCCTTCATCGCCGGGTTGCCCATCATCCTGTACAGCCGAATTCCGGGCCAGGAAGAGGGCAACGTGGCGCTGGTGGTGGAGGAGGGCGCGGGCGTCTGGGCGCCTTCCCCCGCGCAGGTGGTGGAGGCGCTGCGCCGGTGGCTCGACCCCTACGCCGGCCCCGACCGGCTGCGCCGCGCTGCCGCGAACGCGCGCCGTCTGGGCCGCCCCAACGCCGCCCGCGACGCAGCGCAAATCATCAGCTCTTTTCTCTGAATCGAGAACAGGAGTTTGTGAAATCTCAAATCTCAAATCCCCAATCCAAAATCAGCAATCAAAAATCCCATGTGGCTCGACCCCTTCTTCAACAACAAAATCCTGCAAGATATCACCGCCACCATCCTCACGTTCGCGCTCAGCCTGGCCTGGCTTCGGATGATGGACTTTCTGGCGCATCGCGGCCTGATCGAGCAGCGGCTGAGCCGTAAGATCATCCACATCGGCACCGGCCCGCTGTTTGTGCTGTGCTGGAACCTCTTCAGCAGTGAGCCGTGGGCGCGCTATTCCGCTGCGCTTGTGCCGCTCCTCATCACCGCCCAGTTCTTCGCGGTTGGCATGGGCTGGCTGAAGGACGAGGCGGCAGTGAAGGCGATGACGCGCAACGGCGACCCGCGTGAGATACTGCGCGGCCCGCTGTATTACGGCATCATTTTCGTCATTTGCACGGTGCTGTTCTGGCGGCACTCGCCGGTGGGCATCCTGGCACTGATGCTGATGTGCGGCGGCGACGGACTGGCCGACGTGGTTGGGCGCCGCTGGGGCCGCGCCAAATTACCCTTCAACGCCGAGAAGAGCTGGGCCGGCTCGGCGGCGATGTTCGCCGGCAGCTTCCTGTTCGGCTTCGGCTTTTTGGTGCTGTTCAACACCTTCGGCAACTACGCCCCGCCGCTCGACCTGGCGGCGACCGCCGGCGTTGTGACGCTCATCTCGCTTGCCGCCACTGCCGTCGAGGCGCTGCCCTTCCATGATGTTGATAACCTGACCACGACGTTCGCGGCGCTCGGCCTTGGCCTGATCCTGCTTTGAGGACGGGACATTTGCGGAGGCTTGTCGAAGGAGCACGTTCCTGCTGCTGGGAACCGGGCAGCGCCAAACAAGATGGGCCGCGTTTTGGCGCAGCCCATCTTTGTTGAAGTTCGCGTTGAAGTTCGCGGTCAGGCTCAGGCCTCGGCTTCGGCCTCGCCCTCGTCCTCCGCTTCACTGCCGCGCTGGCCGAGCTTCTGGTCGAGCATCAGCAGTGCTACCGGCGAGTCGCCGGCCATCTTCAGCCAGTCCACCACCTGGCCTACGCTTCGTTCCTCTTCCACCTGCTCGTTGATGAACCACTGGAGCATGGTCTGCGTGGCGTAGTCATTCTCCTTGGCTGCCAGCGCGTACAGGTTGTGGATGGAGGCAGTGACCTTCTGCTCGTGGGCCAACGCTGCCTCGAAGGCCTCCAGGGCCGACTTGAATTTGGCCTTCGGCTCGGCGATGGCGTCCAGCCGCACGGTTCCGCCGCGGTCGTGCATATGGTCGAATAGGCGCAGCGCATGGGTCAGCTCCTCCTCATACTGGATTCGCATCCAGCTGGCGAAGCCGGTCAGGTTGGCCGACTCGAAGTAGCCGGACATAGCGAGGTAGGCATAAGCAGAGGCGAACTCAAGGTTGATCTGGTTGTTCAGGGCATCCTGAACGGATTGGCTTAACATTGTCTTGCTCCTGTGTGGTTTGGCAAAGTGCGGCGGGAATTTTATCACCGGCCGGTGCTCGCTTCTTGACTCAGCCTGGTCGTTCCCATCCCTTCGGGTAGTCGCTGTGAGAGAGACGCCGTGCTATAGTCTCTGACATGGTGAAGTGTCTCGAACAACTGAAGATATGGTGGACCGAGCGTCGGGTCAAACTGCGTAACACGGCGGTGAACGTACAGCGTGCTTTTGCCCTGGTGTGGGATGTGCACCGGCCCTCGGCGCTGGCGATGCTGGCCTGCACCTTGGTCGGCTCGCTCCTGCTCGCCGCGCAGTCCTTGGTGGGCATGCGGGCAATCTGTCAACGGATAGGCAAACGGATGAGCGGATGACAACGGATGCAACCGCAT
>JANWXR010000252.1 GCA_025057205.1 Anaerolineales bacterium
AGCTCGCCCAGCTGCTGCGTGAGCGCCGGCTTCTCCTTCAATTCCAACGCGAGGGCCTGCAGGTCTCTGTCCAGCTGCGCCTGCTCGTCGGCAAGCGTTTTCAGCCGGGCCTGATTCTCGCGGTACAGGCCGCGTCGCGCCTCGATTTCCCGATCAAGTTCGTTCACCAGCAGCGTGAGGCGGTCGTTGATGTCCTGCTCTTCGGCGCGGGCCTGAGCCTGACGGGCCTCGGCTTCGGCGCGCAGGTCGGCGATGAGGGCGTGGCGTTGGGCCTCGCTGAGCGGCTGGCCGCAGGTGGGGCAGAGCGCCTCGGTGGCGCTTTGCAGGTTGGCGATGCGCGTGTTGAGCCGGGCCACCTCGGCCTGCGCCGCCTGCTGCACGCGCTGCACGGCCTGCTTGGCCTCGGCAGAGGCGGCGGCGATGCGCTTCTTCAGACCCTCGGCCTCCTGCTGGGCGGCCTCATTCTGCCCGCGCAGTTGCCCCATCAACTCGGCGTTGAGGCGGCGCGCCTCGGTCAGGCGCTCACGTTCGGTCTCAATCTCATCGAGTTGACGCAGGCGGCGTTCGACCTCGTCGAGCTTGCGGGTCAGGGCGGCGGTGTCGGCGCGCGCCTGCGCCTCGGCCAGGTCGGCGTCGAGCGCGGCCAGCTCGCTCTCGGCATCGCGCAGGCGGCGCGTCAGTTCCTCGGACTGACGTTGCAGGCCGAGCAAGGCCTGCCGCGCAGCATCAATCTGCGACCACTCGGCCTCCGCCGCGCGCAATCGCTCGTTCACTTCGATGACGCGCGTCTGGGCTGCGGTCAGTTCGCGCTCGTACTCAGGACGCCGCGCTAGCTCGGCCTCGATCTCGGCGAGCACCGCGTCCAGGCCGCTCATCTGCTGTTCGAGCGTTTTGATTTTGGCCTTGGCGCGCTCCTCGTAAACCTCCCACTCCTGCAGGCCGAGGATGTCAGCCAGCACCTGCTTGCGCTCGGCAGGCCGCTTGCCGGTGAACTCGTCGGCCTTGCCCTGCACCAGGTAGGCGGAGTTAACAAAGGTCTCGTAGTTGAGGCGCAGCAGGCGCGTGATTTTTTCCTGCGTCTTGGGGATGGTCGCTTCGGTGAGCGAGTTCCACTTACCGTTGACCTGCGCCTGCAAATCGAGCACGGTGCTCGCGCCCTTGCCGATTCGCTTTTTTCGGGTGACGCGGTACACATCCGAACCGAGGGCAAAGGTCAGCTCAACGTGCATCTCGGACTGGCCCTGATGCACCAGCTCTTCGTCCTTCCTGGCGCGCGCCCGGCCCCACAGCACCCAGGTGATGGCGTCGAGCAGCGAAGATTTGCCTGCGCCGTTCTCGCCGGTGAGCACGGCGACGTGCAGGCCGCTGAAATCCAGCGGCGCCGGATTCTTGTAGGCGAGGAAATTCCTGAGTTCGAGCCGGAGCGGGATCATTCTTCCGTCAGCAGGCCGGCGGCGGCCTCGAGCAGTCGGGCCGCGCGCTCGGGGGATTTGCCTTTGGCGGCGAAGTAACGCTCCAGCCACTGCATCGGCGTGAGCGCCTCGGCGTGGCCGCCGACGCCGGGCAGGCGCACCGTGCGCTCCACCTCCACACTCAGGCCGGCGATGGTCGCTGCGCCCGCCGCCGTCAGCGCCTGCTCCACGTCGCGCCGGCGAAGCAGTGGCTCCTGGCCCTCCCCCAGCTGCACGGTCACACGCAC
The DNA here is from genome assembly GCA_025057205.1 of Anaerolineales bacterium. Lineage (GTDB taxonomy): Bacteria > Chloroflexota > Anaerolineae > Anaerolineales > UBA6663 > JANWXR01. The sequence continues at coordinate 1,700 of JANWXR010000252.1, forward strand.
GACGGCGTCCCTCAGGTCATGTTGCGCGATGGCATCCAGCACGGTCTGCGTTGGGTCGGCCTGACGGCGCGCATCAATCTTCAGCGCACGGAAGGGACGCGCCGCCACGCGCACGAACTTCCACGTCGTCGCGCCGCGCGCCAGCTCGACCCAGCAAAAGCCCTTTGGGTCTGCCGCCTCGCCGAAGTCAATGCGCTCGAGCGAGCCGGAGTAGACGACGGGCGGAAGCCGGCCCTCACCGCCGGCCCCCTCACCCCCGGTGCCCTCACCCCCGGCCCCTCTCCCAAAGGGAGAGGGGGGAGGGTCGTGGGCAGTCAGGTTTTGATGTTTGTGGATGTGTCCCAGCGCCACGTAATCCCAGACCGGGTTGGCTAGGGAGGATTTGGGGATGACGAGGTCGCGGCCCATCATCACGCTGCGCTCGCTGCCCCACACGGCGCCGCTGACGGAGAAGTGCCCGGCCAGCACGCGCGGCATGTCGTGTTCGGCGGCCCGGCGCGCGAAGTCGGCCAGCAGGTCGTTGACGATGGCCTCTAACGCGCGGTCGAGGTCTTCGAGGGAGCCGCTGCGATGCTCCTCGCGGGTCAGCAGGCGGGTGCGCACCG
>JANWXR010000253.1:0-2166 GCA_025057205.1 Anaerolineales bacterium
GCTGGGCGGCGCGCAGGGCCAGGCCGCCGACATCGAGATTGCCGCCAAGGAAATCCTGCGCAACCGCGACCTGCTCAACAGCCTCATCAAGAAGCACACGCGCATGACCGACGAGCAAATCAAGGAATACACCGACCGTGACTTCTGGATGACGCCGCAGCTGGCCGCCGAACTGGGCGTGATTGACGAGGTCATCCAGTTCCCCGTCAAGAAGCAAGCGGCCGTCAACGGCAAGAAGAACTAGCCGATTTTCGATCTCCGTTTTGGATTGCGGATTGCAGGTCGCCTGCCTGCAATCCGCTTTTTTATTCCGGCACGGTTATAATTTCCGCATGCTCTTCCGCGACGTGCGTGCCTGCCTGATTGATATGGACGGGGTACTGTGGGAAGGCAACCGCCCCATGCCCGGCCTGGTCGAGTTTTTCGCTACGCTGCGCACCAAGCGCATACGCTTCATCCTGGCGACCAACAACGCCAGCCAGACGCCCGAACAGTATGTGAATAAGCTAGCCGGCTTCGGCGTAACCGTCTCCCGCGACGACGTGCTCACCTCGGCGCAAGCCACGGCGCTGTACCTGCGTGGACGGACGTCCAACGGCGCGAAAGTGTTCGTCATCGGCGAGGCCGGCCTGCGCCAGGCGCTGACCGAACAAGGATTCACGCTGGGCGAGTTGTGGGACGCCACCGCACAGTACGTCGTCGTCGGTATGGACCGTACACTGAGCTGGGACAAACTGGCGACGGCCACGCTCAACATCCGAGCCGGCGCGATGTTCATCGGCACCAATCCCGACCGCACCATCCCCGTCGAGCAGGGCATCGTCCACGGCAACGGCGCAATTCTGGCAGCGCTGCAAACGGCCACCGACGTCGCACCGATCGTCATCGGCAAGCCGGAGCCAACGATGTACCAAATCGCGATGCAACGTCTGGGCACCGTCCCGGCAGCGACAATTGCTATTGGCGACCGGCTGGACACCGACATCCTGGGCGCGGTGCGCGCCGGACTGCGCAGCGTGCTCGTCCTCTCCGGCGTCAGCACACGCGCCGATCTGGAGCGTTCCCATATCAAGCCAACCTGGGTGATGAACGACATTCAGGAAATCACCGAGCACCTTCAGCGTAGCTAGGCACGGGATCGCTTCCTCTCGGTCATGCCCCTTTCCGACTCGTTCTTCCTCGACCTCGACCACGTGCTTGCCACCTTCACCGAGGCCGACCGGCCTCGCTTGCGGAAATTGGTGGAAGAGCTGGGGAGGATGGCGGAGCGCGTTCCGGGCGTCGCCGAAAAGTGTTATGCGTACCAGGCCCGGCTGTACGCCCGCCTTCAGGAATACGAGCAGGCGCTGGCCGCCATAGACCACGCCATCGCCTTCATGCCACTCGACCGTGATCGGGTCATCCTGCGCGGCAACATCTACTACGAAGCACAAGAGTTTTTAAGGCCATGCTTGACTACAGCCGTGTGCTGGAACAAGACCCGCAGGCCGTCACCGCCCACATCCATCGCGCCGAGAGGCTGCTGGCGGCGGGCAACCCGGCCCAGGCGCTGCAGGACATCAACGATGCACTCAAGCACGAGCCGCGTTCGCTGCGCCTGCTCTACCGGCGCGGGCTGGTGCTGGCCGAGCTGCGTTGCATCAAGGACGCCCACAACGATTTTCGCCAGGTGGTCAAGCTCAGCCCCGAATCCGACCTGCGCAGGAAGGCGGAGCAGAGGCTGAGGGAGCTGGGGGAGGCGTAGTACGTATCACGTATTGCGTATTCCATATTGCGTGTTACGCAGTCCGTTGTAAGTTTTACGGAATGCGGAATACGCACTACGCAGCACATGCCCTCCTTCTTCGACCTCGCCCTCACCGACCTCCGTGCCGCGCTGGAAGCATGGGGCGAGCCGGCCTATCGCGCCAAACAGGTCTGGCAGGCAGTGTATCGCGACCTGGTTGCTTCGCCGTTGGCAATCACCACCCTCCCCAAACCGCTGCGCGAGAAGCTGGCCGCAACGTTCAGCTTCAGCACCCTCACACTCGCCGCCGAGGTCAAATCCTCCGACGGACAGACGCGCAAGGTCTTATTTCAACTAGGCGACGGGCGCGCGATCGAGGCGGTGCTGATGGGTTACACGAAGCGGCGCACGGCGTGCATCTCCACCCAGGCCGGCTGCGC
>JANWXR010000253.1:2176-2300 GCA_025057205.1 Anaerolineales bacterium
TCTTCTGCGCCACCGGGCAGATGGGCTTTCAGCGCCACCTTGCGGCAGGCGAAATTGTGCAACAGGTGCTGTGGTTCGCGCGCGAGCTGAAAGCGCAGGATGACCGGCTGACCAACATCGTGGT
>JANWXR010000254.1 GCA_025057205.1 Anaerolineales bacterium
CCTCCGCGGGCGTGTTGAGCGGCAGCCGGCCCACGGCGATCTCCGCCTTCCAGTCGTCCTCGGGGCCGGATAAGCTCCCGAAGGGCCCCTCGCGAAGAGGCGAATTGGCATCCGGACAGGGACGGCCTCCTGGCACCTCGCGCTCGCCGGGCGCGCAGAAGAGGTACTCGCCGTAGAAGCCATCGCCGTCGCTATCCCAGTTGGAGTCCAGGTCCGCGTAGTACCAATCGGTCACCAGGGCCGGGAAGTAATCTGGCCCCGGGGTGCGGTGGGCCTCGTCCCCCTCCCAGCCGACCTCGCGCACCGGGATCTTGTCCCCGCGGCCGACCAGCAGCGCGTACACCGGGTTCGGGCGGTAGGCCTCCCAGCGGCTGCGCAGCCAGTTGCGCACCTTCTCGGCCAGGTCACGGCCGGAGACGGTCAGGTTGATGGTCTCGGTGCTGATGGTCTCCACCTGATACCCCTGAAGCTGCTTCATGTCCACCAGCGGCCACAGGTCCATATCGCGCACCGGCGAGCTATACACGATCAGGTAGTGACGGTTGAAGGCCGGCACCATGCCGGGATCGAGGGCATCTACAAATCGGCCGCCTAAGTAGGACCTGCCCGATGCAGCGCCGGGGTAGACCAGCAGGTTGGCGCTGAGCGCCGTGCCGTCGGGGCTGGCGTCCGCCGAGACCGAGGTGACCCCGCGTGGATCAATCTCCTGAACATAGAACAGGGAGGGGCTGTAGCCTCGGTAGTATAGCGTGTAGCTGCCGCTGGCGTCCGTTCGCTCCGTGTCCAACAACGAGCCGGAGCCGAGCAGTTGCACCGTGACGTTGGCGATCCCATTCCCGCGGGTGTCGGTCACCCGCCCCGAAAAGGAGAAAGACGGTACAAGGCCGACCAGATTGCTGAACCTGACGGTAGCCCAGCTTGCCGGTCGGTTTTCCACAGCGCCGACTGGCCAGGGGTTGTTCACGATGCCCAGCTCGACCGCCTGCATGCCGACGATGGTGCTCCAGTCCTCGGGCAGGCCTAGCAGTGTGCGGCTCAGGCGGAACTCGGCGTGCCAGAAAAAGTCGTCATTGGAGGCCGCCACGTTCCACGAGCCGGGCGGCGGAGAGAGCGGCCGAAAGCCGCCGGCGCCGTCGCCCTCTTCCGCGCGGATGGCGCCGTCAATCGTGATGACGAAGCGATAGTCCCCCGGCTGCGCCCGCTCGTGGCGGCTCCCATCGCGGTCTATGGCCACAGCCGCCGAGCGCCCTGCAGCCCACTCCAGGCTGGCAAAACAAACATAGAGGTCGGTAGCCGTGTGTTGGATGTAGACCGTCGTGTAACTTCTCTCGCGCAGCCCCACCCGCTCGGCCGCGCCGTACTCGGTGGCCTGGCAGCGTCCATCTACGGTCACGCTGCTGGCCGTCCGCGGCACTGTCAGGTCCTGGGGCAGCACGCCGTTGGTGTCGAAGCGCGGATTGCCGCGGAGCTGACTGTAATACCTCTCTTGCGTTTCCCGATGATGGCCGTTGAGGCGCCAGACGCCCCGCAGCCCGCCTCGAGACCAGACCTCGCGATACATGTCGGCCCGGATCTCCTCCTGCGTGCGCACGACATCCCAGATGCGCACCTCGTCCAGCATACCGTAGAAGTAGTAGAAAGAGCCGGTCTGGTAGCCGCTCCTCGGATCGGCTCCGATGCCGAGCTGCGCATTGTTCGATGTCAGCGGCCCGCTGCTGGCGGTGGAGTCTAGGTCGAGCTCGCCGTTGACGTAGTACCGACGCCGGGTGCCATCATACGTAACCGCGATGTGAGTCCAGACGCCGGCCGGGATTATGGCGTTGCCGTCAACAGCCGATCCGATGCCGCGAGGGTAGAAGCGGATGCGACCGGGGCAGAACCCCAGCCAGTAGCCGGTCTGCCAGTCTTTGCCTACTACAGTCTCGCAGTGGTCGTCGCGTAGGCGATAGACCCAGGCCTCGATGGTGATGGCGGTGCGGGGATGGGGTCCGTTTTCCACTTCAACGAAGTCGCCATCGCCGTCGAACTTGAGCGTGCGCAAGGTTGGCCCGAACTCGTCAGCATGCGCCGAGGGCGCTGGCGGAGCAACGCTGGCCAAAATCAGCAGCGTAGCTATCAGCCAACGGATGAACTTGTGCACTCTGCGATCCATATGACACCTCCTATTGCCAGAACAGGTTTTTTTCCTGTTGCACGTAGGTTTGCCAAGGTCATCGCTTTAGGGCGATTTCCAGCTTGATTTACGGCAAGGCGTACAAAATTCGAGCTATTTTCAGTGAGTTTCTACTGTGGAGCCGTAA
>JANWXR010000255.1 GCA_025057205.1 Anaerolineales bacterium
TCCGGCGTCGCGCTCCAGTCCACGAAGGACTGCGGCATCGGCAGGCTTTCGCCGTCCGCTTCCGGCTCGTCATCGGGGAGAGGGTCGGCTTGTTTCCGCCGCAGCCGGTCGAGGCAGGCATTGTAGGCCACGCGGTACAGCCAGGTCTCCAGCCGGGCACGGCCTTCGAACTGCTCCGGCCGCGTCATCAGTTTGACAAAGGTCTCCTGCGCGATGTCCTCGGCCTCGATCGGGTCACGCAGCAGGCTCAGCGCCAGGCGATAGAGCTTGTCGGCGTGGGCGTCGAAGAGCGCGGCCAGTGTCGCCGGGTCACCTGCATGCAGGGCTGTTAGTAATTCGGGGTCTGCGAGCATGGCCTCTCGCATCGCCTAGACGCCGGCGTGGAAGAGAGATTATGATGGTGATGGGTTGCGTATCACGTATTGCGTATTGCGTATCGCGTATCGCGTATTGCAAGTTACACCTGCGGATTACGGAATACGAAATACGAAATACCCTCTCACTCCGCCAGAAACGGGTTGTTGCGCTTCTCGGCGCCGAGGGTGGTGGCCGGGCCGTGGCCGGGATACACCGTCGTCTCCTCCGGCAGCGCAAACAGCACCTGCCGGATGCTGTGCATCAACGTCTCGTAGCTACTGCCCGGGAAATCGGTGCGCCCGATGCCGTCCTGAAAGAGCACGTCGCCGCTGAACACGGCGCGACTGGGCGCGTGATAGAACGCCACATGTCCCGGCGTATGGCCGGGCACGAACAATACATCAAAGGTGAGCGTGCCGTAGCGGAGCGGCCGGCCCGGCTCGATGAGCACATCCGGCTCAGGATAGCGGCGCGGGGGCAGGCCGAAGAGCGCAGCCCCGCCGCCCGCGCGGTAGAGCGGCAGTTCCTTTGGATGAACGGCCAGCGGCGCGCGCGTCGCCGCAACCACCTCGCCCACCGCGCCGATGTGGTCGAAGTGGGTGTGAGTCAGCAGCACGGCCTTTACCGACAGTGCGTTCCGCCGAATCGCGTCGAGCACCTTACCGGCCTCGTCGCCCGGGTCAATCACCACGGCGTCCTTCGTCTCTTCGTCGGCTACGATGTAGCAGTTGGTCGCCGTCATGCCGAGGGGGAGCGTTAGAATCAAAGTCATGTAGTCGAGTAGTCTGGTAGTCGAGTAGTCGGGTGGTCGAGTAGTCCTGTGGTCGGGTGGTCAGGTAGTCAGTGCCATGATTGTACTTGACACCGACGACAGTTTGAAACTCGGCGCCGCACGACCATTTGACTACTCGACCACTCGACCAACCGACAAACATGTTCCTGAACGTTGAGTCTGCCGGCCCGCTGACGACCATACAAGACCTGGGGCGCAGAGGCTATGAGCGTTTCGGCGTCCCGGTCTCCGGCGCGCTGGACGAGCTGGCGCTGCGGGCGGCCAACGCGCTGGTGGGCAACGCGCCGGAGGCGGCCGGGCTGGAGACTCCAACTTCGGTCGCGCTGACGACGGACGCGGACACGCTGATGGCCGTGTGCGGCGCAGGCGAACCGAGCGTGCGCATCAACGGGCGGGCGCGGCCTGCCTGGACGGCGCTCTTCGTGCGCGGGCGAGAGACCATCGAAGTGAACGCCGCGCCGGGGCGCTGGGCCTATCTCGCCGTGAGCGGCGGGATCGAAGCGCCGCTCGTCCTCGGCTCGCGGGCGACGTACCTGCGTGGCGGATTCGGCGGCTGGGAGGGCCGTGCGTTGCAGCCGGGCGACCGTTTGCCAGCCGGCCCAGCCTCGTCGTCGCCGGCCTCCGCGGCAGGCCGCACCGTTCCGGCCGAGCAGCGGCCACCGTACGCAGAACAACTCGTGGTCGAGGTCATCCTCGGCCCGCAGCTCGGCTGCTTCAGCCACGCGGCGCTGGAGACGTTCCTGACGGCGGAGTTTGTCATCAGCACTGAGGCCGACCGCATGGGCTACCGGCTGGGCGGGCCGTCCATCGCGCCAACGCAGGCCGACATTCTGAGCGAGGGGATGCCGCTCGGCGCGGTGCAGGTCCCGGCGAGCGGGCAACCGATTGTCATGCTGGCCGACCGGCCCACCACCGGCGGTTATCCCAAGATCGCTGTCGTGATTCGCGCCGACGTGCCGCTGCTGGCGCAATGCCCGCCGGGTGCGGGGCGGGTACAATTCCGCGCGACCACCGTCGCCGCCGCGCAGGCCAAATACCGCGCGCGTCTGGCGAGGCTGCGCCCTGCGGCAGATGACAACTGATTGAACCGCGAAGACGC
>JANWXR010000256.1 GCA_025057205.1 Anaerolineales bacterium
CCGAGATCATCAGCGGCACCGGCACACGACTGACCGCGATGGCGGTCCTGCGCTGGGCAGAGGAGCGCGGCGTGGTGTGGCACGACAGTGCGCCTGGGAAGCCGCAGCAAGCATGGGATCGTGTGACGTTCACATGGTCGACTGCCGAACGAATGCCTAAATGAGCATGGGTTCGGCTCTCTGACCGAGGCACGTCGGCCGATCGCAGCGTGGCGGCACGACTGCAGCTGCGTGGGCCTGCGCTGAAGTCTCCAGAATCGCACGTCGGATGCGTTCGCTAGATACAGCACCTGCGCAAAGGATGGCGCCAAGGGCACCGCGCTTCCATGGGGCGCTACGCGCCCTCGGCCCGATCCATCAACGCCCCAACCAAGGACAAACAGAGAAGGGATCCAAGTTATCCTTGGGAAGGATTCGGCGAGCACGTCACCTGTCGTGACCTATCTGGCGATCGAACGGTTTTCCGCGGCCGATGGCTGCCCCCCCTTGTGCTCGACGAAGTGAGCCTCCGGACGAGGGGACCAACGCCTTCGATCAGGAACTGGTCACTGAGGTGCTGGGCACCATCCGCCTGCTGCGCGACGAGGGCATGACGTTAATCGTCGTCAGTCAGCATTCGTGCGCGAAATCGCCTCTTCGGTGGTGTTGATGAAACAGGGAAAAGTGGTGGAGGCCGAGCCGCCGTAGCAGATTTCGATGCGCCCAAGACCGACCGCCTGATGAGCTTTATTGCCAAGATCCCCCGTCTTTGGATTTGGCTTTAGATTTGGGCGGGATTGACCGGACGAAAGCCGGTCCTGTGGCGGCGGGCGAACAGCCGAAAGTTCCGGCTCCTATCCCCTCGACCGCTGAGCACCGGTGCGAATGGTGTGGTCGGTGCGCGATCCGGCTGACGCCGCCGCGCCCCCAGCTGAAGAGACGCCTCGGCGTCGAACTTTTATTTGCGGCAGGACTTCGCAAGTCGAACTGGGGCGTCACGCTACGCACAGTCGTGGTCCACGCGGCGAAAGGCCCGCCACGGGGGGAAGACGATCCGTTGACCGAGCCACCGAGAGGCTGGATCCTCGCCACCGCGAGGGGTCCCTACGCCGCCCAGTTCCAAGCGCCGCCGCCTGCGCCTCCGAACGATGAAGCAATGAAACAATCGCGAGAGCGCACTGCACGTCTGCTGGCGAGATGATCCGCGAGAAGGCCCGGCCGATGCCGCCGTCACCTGACCTCCAAGGCATGCGTCAGCTGAAGAGGGCGTTGGAATACCACGTTCACGCCGGCCTACACCTGACCAGCCGCACCGTCGACGTCTTCCAGGCGGTCCGTCAGGCGGCGGCGGCCGGAGTGCGCGCCATCAGTCATATACGAAACTTCGCGAACGGTGCGGGCTATCCGCCGTTGGCGATCAGGGAGTTCGGCTATCCCAGAGTCGAAGTCTTCGGCGGCCAAAGTCATGTAGCCACCAAAGTCATGTAGCCAGAAGTCGGTGGCATCTGCCCTGGAACCGATCCATCGCGCTCAGCTACAGCTACGGGCCGGGGAGCGCCGTTTCCTTCATCTTGCCGCCGACCCGTTACACGCGGCATGTGGCTGCCGTCGGAGGGCGCAGCATAGTTTTCCTGGAACTCCTTGATCCAAAAATCGGCACTAGATGAAAATGAACAATCTGTATGAGAAAAAATTGGAGCTTCATCAGATCTTCAAAAAGATCACTGGTTATGAAATGTTATTGTGGCAGAAGAGACTATTAGACCGCTTTCTGCGCAATGACATCCCCACAGCACTCTCCTTGCCGACTGGCCTTGGTAAAACTTCTACAATACCAATCTGGTTGATAGCGCGTAGTGTAGAGCGCTCGTTGCCGCGTCGCCTAGTCTACGTGGTGGACCGGCGTGTCGTGGTGGACCAAGCCTCACGCGAAGCGGAGCGGCTGAGGGAGCGCCTTAACCCGGACACCACAGATCCCATTGTTGTTGCGCTGCGCGAAAGCCTCGCCCTTTCACCGGGACAGCAGCTCGCGGTCTCCCCCTTGCGCGGCGGCATTGTGGACAACGCGGCGTGGCGGGTCGATCCGGCGGCGCCGGCGATCATCGTCGGCACGGTAGACATGATCGGATCGCGCCTGCTGTTCGAGGGCTACGGGGTCGGGCGGCGCATGCGGCCACTGCAGGCCGGCCTGCTTGGCTGTGATTGCCTGGTAAT
>JANWXR010000257.1 GCA_025057205.1 Anaerolineales bacterium
TGCTGCTCGACGTGGATTACGTTTCCGCGCACAAGGCCGTCATCGAGGCGCAAAAGTCTTCACCCTTTGAACTCAATCTCGGCTGGACGGTCAATCTGGAGAAGCCCAACTTCGTGGGCAAAAAGGCTCTGCTCGAGGAGAAGGCGCGCGGCCCGGCATGGCGGTTCGTGGGGCTGGAGATCGAATGGCCGTCGCTCGAACGACTCTTTCTTGAAGAAGGTCTGCCGCCGCAGCTGCCCAACGTCACGGTGCGGGCCAGCGTGCCGGTTTCGTCTATGGGCCGACAGGTCGGTTATGCCAGCAGCAGCACGTGGTCGCCGCTGCTCAAGAAGTATATCGCCCTCGCACACGTCGAGGCGGCGCACGCCCAGCCGGGCAACCTGCTGATGTACGAAATCATGGTGCAGCACAAGCACCGCTACACCCCGGCGCGCGTGGTGGAGTTGCCGTTCTTCAACCCGGAGCGCAAGAAAGCGTAGCACGCACTACGCAACACACAATACGGAATACGCAATACGCAATACGCAATACGCAATACGCATCCTGCCTTATGCCAAACACCTACGACGCTCTCATCATCGGCGGGGGACACAATGGCCTCGTTCATGCCGCCTACCTGGCGCGGGCGGGCAAGAAGGTGTTGGTGCTGGAGAAGCGCCACCTCGTCGGCGGGGCGGCGGTGACCGAGGAGATTTATCCCGGCTTCAAGTTCACCGAGTTCTCATACGTCGTCAGCCTGTTGCGGCCCGAAATCATCCGCGACCTGCAACTGCCGAAGCATGGCCTGACGATTCTGCCTCTGCCCAGCACCTTCACCCCGCTGCCCAACGGCGATTATCTTGCGACCTGGGACGACCACGACAAGACCCGGCGCGAAATCGCCCGCCACTCGTTGAAGGACGCTGAAGCCTACGACGAGTACAGCCGGCAGATGGCGCGCATGGCCATGGCCGTCAAGCCCATCCTCGGCATGATCCCGCCCGACCCGACCGCCCTCAGCCCCAAAGACCTGTTCGGGCTGGCGAAGCTCGGTGGGCACGCTGCCAGCCTGAGCGAAAAGGATTTCTACAATCTGGCCAAGCTGATGACGATGAGCGCCGCCGACCTGCTCGATGAGTGGTTCGAGACCGAGGCGCTCAAAGGCACGAAGTCGGCCAGCGGCATCATCGGCACCTTCCTCGGCCCGCGCTCGCCGGGCACGGCCTACGTGCTCCTCCATCACTACATGGGCGAGATTGACGGCGCGTTCCGGGCGTGGGGCTTTGCCAAGGGCGGCACGGGCGGCATCAGCAACGCGATTGCGAATGCGGCGCGCGCGCTGGGCGCGGAGATCCGACTGAATGCGCCGGTGGCGCAAATCATCGTCAAGAACGGCCGCGCAGTGGGCGTGGCGCTGGAGAGCGGGGAGGAGATCTACGCCAAGTACGTCAGTTCGAGCCTCGACCCGAAGCGCACCTTTCTGAAGCTTACCGACCCGAAACATCTGCCAGCAGATTTTGTAGAAGCCATTCGGCGCTACAAGATTCGCGGCTCCTCGGGCAAGGTGAACCTCGCGCTCAGCGGCCTGCCCAACTTCACTGCCCTCCCCGGCGAAAGCGCGCTCCATCGCGGCGCCATCTCCATCAGCCCTAGCGTGGATTACCTCGAGCGCGCCTACGACGACGCGAAGTACGGCCGCTTCTCGCGCCGGCCCTACATTGACTGCATCATCCCCTCCATGATTGACCCGGACATGGCCCCGCCCGGCCGGCATGTGATGAGCTGCTTTGTGCAATATGCGCCCTTCTCCATTGAAGGTGGCTGGGATGATGCGAAGCGCGAAGCGTTCGGTGATGCGGTGGTGGACACGCTCGCCGAGTATGCTCCCAATCTCAAATCCCTCATCCTCCACCGTCAGGTCCTCGTCCCGCCCGACATCGAGCGCATCACCGGCCTGACCGAAGGCAACATCTTCGCCGGCGAGCTGGCGCTGCACCAGTTGTTCTTCCTGCGGCCCGCGCCCGGTTACACCAACTATCGCACGCCCATCGCCAACCTCTGGCAGTGCGGCTCCGGAACGCACCCCGGCGGCGGCATCATGGGCGCGAGCGGCAGGCTGGCAGCGCTGGAGTTGCTGAAGGATTGGAAGTGACGGTGGACAGTAGAGAGTAGAAAGTAGAAAGTAGAAAGTAG
>JANWXR010000258.1 GCA_025057205.1 Anaerolineales bacterium
GTCGAGGCCCTGAACGCCGAACGCGAAGCGTTGCTGATCGCCCTGCGTGACCTGGACTTCGACCACGCCACCGGCAAGATTACGACCGAAGACTATGCGCCACAGCGCGCCGAGCTGGTAGCGCGCGGCGTGGCCGTGCTCAAACGGCTGGATGAATTGGGCGCCTCCGCCCCGGCCTCTCTTGACGACGAAATTGAGCAGGCGATAGCACGCCGCCGCGCCCGCGCTGCACAACGCAAGGGCGAATCCGGCGTAACCTGCGCCGAATGCGGCGCAGCGCTCGACGCCGGCGACCGGTTCTGCAGCAGCTGCGGGGCCAGAGTCGCAACCGCCGCGCAAACCGGAGCAGCGCGATGAGTCCGCGCCTCCCGGCCCTCGCCATCCTGCTGGGGATGGCCCTCGCCGCCTGCTCGCTCGCCGGAGACATCACGCCGCCGCCCGGCGCACGCCCGTTCCGCCCGATCTCCGCCACGCCCATCCCCGCCACCATCGCCGCCAATCCACCGGCCACTCCCGGTTCGGGTGTCCTCCCTGTCTCCCGCGAGTTGGATTTCAGGCCCTCCGCCGCTGCCGGCGCGCGCATCTACGCCGAGAAGTGCGCCGACTGCCATGGCCCTACAGGGCAGGGCGACGGCGTGCGTGCGGCGCAAATCCCCGGCAACATCCCCATGCCCAGATTTGCGGACCCGAACCTCGGAAAGGAGGCCACGCCGCAGGAGTGGTTCGACGTGGTGACCAACGGGCGGCTGGAGCGCTTCATGCCACCGTTCAACCAGAGCCTGAGCGACGCCGACCGCTGGAACGTGGTGGCCTACATCATCACGCTCGCCGTCCCGCCGGAGCAGATTGAACGAGGGCGGGCGGTGTACGAGGCGAACTGCGCCGCCTGCCACGGCCCGGCAGGGCGCGGCGATGGCCCGCAGGCGCAAGGTGCATTGACCGACCTCTCCGCACCCGGCTACTTCGCCGGCCGAACGCCCGCCGACCTGCTGGCCGCAATCGGCGCTCGCAGCCCCATCCCCGATCACACCTTCGACGGCGCCCTCACAGAAGCCGACCGCGAAGCGGTGGTGGATTACGTGCGGACGCTGGCTTACGACTACGCCGCGCCGGACGCTGCGCTGATTACCGATGGGCCGGCGCAGACTCGAACGCTGACCGGCGTGATCCGCAACGGCACGGCGGGCGCGGTGACGCCGCCCAACCTGAGCGTCAACCTGATCGGCTTTGAGTCCGGCCTCGGCATCGTGGCGGCGCTGACGGTCACCGCCGACGCGACGGGCGCATTCACCTTCACCGATGTGCCAGTGGCAGACGGTCGCGAATTTGTCGTTGCGACCGATTACGATGGAGTCACCTATTACTCGCCTGTGTCTTCCCTGGATGGCAGCGAGATGCAGTTGATGGTGTACGAACGCACCGACGACGCCGGTGCGCTGCGCATCGAACATGTGCACACCTTCATTCTGTTCGAGACTCCGAACGAAGTTACGATTGGGCAGTGGTTGATTATCACCAACGCAGGCGACAAGACCTTCGCTCCCGCCGATGGGCGCACCGTGGCGATTACGCTGCCGCCGGGCGCGTATGGCCTGAATGTGCGTGAGGGTGAGGAAGGCGTGACCTTCTTCCGCACGGACACGGGCTTCGCCGATACCGCGCCGGTGCTTCCGGGTTCGGGCACGGCGCAGTTATTTTATTCCTTCAAACTCCCGTGGAACGGCGCGCTGGACTTCAGTCAGCCGCTGCCCTATCCGGTAAACAGTGTCAACGTGTTCCTCGGCGACATGAGCGTGACCCTGACCGGCCCACAGTTCATCAAGACCGAAGCGCAGGAAGTGCAGGGCATGCTCTTTCAGAGCTATGCGCGCGCAGGGCTGAGCGCCGGCGAGCCGCTGACGTTCCGGCTCTCCTCCGGAACAATGGCGAGCGTCGCCAATACCCTCGGCAGACTCTTTAGCGTTGCCGATACGTCCGGCCTCGCGCTGGGCGTGGTCGTGCTGAGCGCGACGTTGCTGGGGGTGGGCGTGTGGTGGTGGCGGAATGCCCGGCAGGCCGGCGGCGGACGGCGCACCGGTGGCAGACGGCAGGCCGATGGCCAGCGGCGGACAGTGGATGGCGGTCAGGCGACGCGCAGCCGCGA
>JANWXR010000259.1 GCA_025057205.1 Anaerolineales bacterium
GCCGCTTCGTGGAAACCATCCTCGACCTCTCCGCGCTGGAGGCCGGACGCCTGCCGCTGACCATAGCCCCGCTCGATGTGGCTGCGGTGCTGGCGCCGTTGCAGGCGCAGTGGGCGGCGGCGCCCGGCGGCGAGCGCGTGCGCGTCGAATTGCCGGCGCAACTTCCTCCCGTCCTCGCCGACGAGCGCGCGCTGACCAGCGTGCTGTTTCATCTGGTGGACAATGCGCTCAAGTACGCGCCGGAGGGCGAGGTGCTGGTGCGAGTCGAAGCCGCGTCGCTCGGCGTGCGCTTCAGCGTCATTGACCATGGCCCCGGCGTCCCGTCGGAACTGCGCGAGGTCATCTTCAACAAGTTCCAGCGCCTGAATGCTGCCGATGCGCAGACGGTCTACGGCCATGGCCTCGGCCTGTACATGGTACGCCGGTTGCTGCACGCATTAGACGGCGACATCGCCGTCACCGACGCGCCCGGAGGTGGCGCGTGCTTCACCTTCGAGTTGCCGGCGGTGCCGGACGACCGTTGATTACCGGGTGCTATCTGCTGTTCTCCTCTATGCCTCCCAAACTCCTGATTGTTGACGACGACCCCACCCTGCGCAAACTGCTCGAAGAATTTTTGACGAACGAGTCCTTCGAGGTGACGCTGGCCGCCAGCGGGCCGGAGGCCGTGCGCGCGTTCTACCAGACGCGGCCCGACCTGGTGGTGCTGGATGTGATGATGCCGGGCATGGACGGCTGGGAGACCACCGCCCGCCTGCGCGAGATGGCCGACGTGCCCATCATCTTGCTCACCGCCAAAGACGCCGAACAGGACAAGCTGCGCGGCTTCCGCCTCGGCGTGGACGATTACGTGACCAAGCCATTCAGCTTCGCCGAGCTGGCCGCGCGCATCCGCGCCGTGCTGGCACGCAGCCGCAACGCACGCCCCGCCGAGCGACAGACTTACGTCCTGAACGACCTTACGATTGACCTTGCCCGGCGCACTGTGGAGCGCGCCGGCCGGCCTATCGCCCTCACTGCGACCGAGTTCCGCCTGTTGGAATGTTTGCTGCGGCACGAGGGTCAGGCCGTTTCCGAGGAGACGCTGACGCACGAGGTGTGGGGCGATTACAAACAGCCGGAGGCCGGCGGCGCGCGCCGCTACGTCTGGCTGCTGCGGCAAAAAATCGAGCCGGACCCGGCCAACCCGCGCCTGCTGCTCACCGTGCGCGGCTTCGGCTACCGGCTCAACCTGGCCGGCGAAGGTTGATCTCTCGCCAAGCCCGCTAAGGTCGCAAAAACGGCGAACCACTCTTCACGCTTTGCGAGCTTCGCGTTCTTTGCGAGAGACTCACGCGCGGATTGAAAGAGCGATGAGCCACTGCGCCAACCAGTACGTCGTCAGCACGAGCAGGCGCGCGTGCGGCAATGGGCGCACGAAGCGGTCATAGGCCGGCAGGCCATCGGATACCACGAACAGCGCCGCGCCACCGCCTGCAAGCGCGCTCACCGCGCCCAGCCACGCCATCGTCAGGATCGCCACCACGTAAGCGACCACCGGCCCGCGCAGTTTACCTGCCTTCGGAAAAATCAGCCGGCCCATCCCCATGCCCGCCGCAACGTAACCGGCCGGCCAGAGTAAGGCCAACCATCCCGTCTGCCATCATGCAGCACACCCGGCAATGTAGGCGAGATGTGCCAGCAGGAAGCTAACCAGCCCGGCCACGAACCAACGTTCGCCGGAAAGCATCAGACACACATCGCCGAGCAGCGACAGGCCAAGGCCGATGAGGATAGCTGCCTGATAAAAAGGCCCGGCGGCTGCGGGTGTTAGGGCGGCGATGAGCAGGATGGCCGTCGTCGCCAGTGGCTTGAAGACGTTAGGTTTGCCAGCGCGCATTGGGGCCGACGGAATGAGCGTGGATATGCACGGCACAGCGGAGAGCAGAGCGAGGGCGCTCAGCGCCGGAGTGAGGACGTCCATATTTACCCCAATGGCTCGGGCAGCGACGGCTAGCATTTGCGTGGGGGCTTGGCATACATGGTAGCTACAACAGCCGGCGCGACAGGGATAAAAATAACTGGACTTTGGCAAATGGAACTTTTGGTGCCAGATATGGCGGCTTGATGCTTTGCCTGACCGCCATATCTTGTGTCCGAGCC
>JANWXR010000025.1 GCA_025057205.1 Anaerolineales bacterium
AGCGGGCGAAGCACCATAGGTCGAAGTCTTCCCAGTAGAACGGCTGCGGCAGTTGGCGCAGGGCGTCGTAGTACGGATAAGGGTCGTTATAGAAGTGTGGGTCGCGCGGATTCAACCGGATGTTTCGACCGCGTATCTCCATGTGCAGCATGGTTCTGCTGTTAAGTATAGGACGTAGGACAGGTGAGCGCGACGGTGCATCTCAAGCTTCCCCCCGAGCGCTCTCTTTCGTTTGCAATGCGCTTGCCTAATATTCTGACTCTTATAAACTTAGGAGCGGCGGTGCTCTCGAAGAGGGCGATCGGCTGGTGTGTTGGCGAGCTTAAGAAAGTGGGGGCAGGCATGTCCGGTGAGTCGAAACTGGCATTGGTTCCGCGCAGCGGCCGTGGGATGTCCTATGAAGTAAGTAACCGAGATACACCATGCTTAATCGGACGCGATGCTGAAGCAAAGATCAGATTGAATGACCAAACAGTTTCGCGAAGACACGCTAAGTTAATCTACGATAGGGGACAATGGATTCTCTGCGACCAGAGTCAGAACGGCACGTATGTCAACGGGGCGCTGATCAAGGGCAGTTGCGTTAGCCTAAAGCGAGGCGATACCGTGCGAGTGGGCGCCTCGCTAGATCATACTGTGGTGATTGTGAACCGCAGCACCGACGAGACGACGATCACCAAAGAAGTTCAGACGACTGTCGTTACCTATCCTGAGGATCAACTGCGCGTGGTCAATGCGGGGGAGGTCTGGGTTGGCCAACAACGTCTCAGGCTCTCGGATCAGGAAGTGAAGCTGGTGCAGTTGCTGGAAGCGGCGGCGGGAAAGCGCTGCAGCGACGAAGAGATTATCAAGCACATATTCGATGGCATCGGCGACATCGGCAACGTCCAGGAGCTGGTGAAGCGTGTTCGGGAGAAGATCAGGAAGCAGACCGGTCAGGACGGCAGAAAGTACATCGAGCGATGCCATGATGGATACGTGCTGTATGTGCGTCCCAGGCGCTAGACAGGTCAGGGGGGTATTTTCGGTTCGTTGAAAGGCCTCGCTCGGGCTGACTGTCGAGAGAAAGTTCTCTGCGCAACGTCCAGCAAGCGCCAAGGGTGGGCATTAAGCTGCCATAGAGCACATAGCAGGCTCTTGCGTTAGCACCGTTGGAAGGAGAAGTTGTATGTCAAACCGGCTACCGTTGCTGATTGTCCCGTGTGATTTGCGCGATGCGGCGACGAAGGTCGAGGCCTTCGGAGGCCAGTTCGAGAGCGTTGCAGATCTGCTGCGCAGGGAGTGGGACGCGCTGTCTAGGGCGAACGATTTCTTGGCCGAGTCGGTCGTCGCGCCGGCTTGCCAGCGCGCGTTTGCCGAACTGGCGCGCTCGCAGCAAATCTGTGCCGAGCTTGCCTGCGCCCTGCGGCTCACAGCAGACACCCTGGAGGACGCCGATCGTCGGGCAGCCGCCATCTGCCTCCGCCGCGATGGAAACCAAGATGCAAGTCCCTCTCTCCCGCTGCCCTGGAGTGGCGGCAACGGCCCTGGAGGCAGCAGCGGACGAGGGGGAGGTGGATTCGGCGGCGATGAGGAGGGTGGGTCGCTGGCCGAAATACTTCAGGATGCCTTCCGCAGAAACAAGTTGGCGATCACAATAGCACTCCTGGCCGATAGCGAGCTCGTTTGGAAGGGCAAAGATAGCCGCCGTTACTTGTCTTTCAGCATAGCCGACGGACTGATTAGCCCGCGCGCGTTGGGGATCTTAGGAGGTGTTGCCAAAAATCCGGCTGATTTCGTTGCCAGGGTCAGAGAGGTAGACCTCGCGGTGATCGGCAGGCCATTCGGAGTGATCGAGAAAGGTCTGCCGCTGGTGGGCGTCGCGGAGTCTCTGGCTAAGGGTGAGCCACAGGCCGTCCTGCCTCACATCGCGGCTTTTGGTCTGCAATTCGTCAAGCGCGGTGAGTTCCTGACAGACATTCCCATGGGCGTCTATGAAGCGTTGACCGATCCAAAGTATCAGGACGCGCGCGAGGCAGCGGTGATCGTCAAAGGGCTTGCGCCTGTGGTAAGCACGGCAGCAGGCATGGCAGTGGGCACGCTTGCAGGGATAGCCGTAGGCGCTGCGCTAACTGCGATCTGTCCGGTTGGCGCACCGCTGTGGTGCACTATTGCTGCGACGGCCAAACTGGTTACATCGTATATCGTAGAGCAAGCCGTAGAGCAATTGATCGAGCAACATGAAGGCGAGATTATCCGTTTCATAGACCCCACTGTAGACTCGTTCAAGTCGAACTTGGAGGCAATCACGCAGCAAGTTACGGACAGAGTCCTACAAGCAGGTGAGGAGTGGATGCGCAACATAGCTCAGCAGGCCGATGCATTTGCCGACTTCTTCAGTTCGGCTCGCCATCGCTGATTTGGATGAAATAAAGGTTTGGATGCGATGAACCCGTCATATACCTTCGCCCTTGAAGAGCTGGCCTACTTGTGGGCCTTGTGTGGTAGGCCGCACACTGCGCACCTTCTGCTCCGCACAGAGATGGGGGAGCAAGTGCTTCAGCGGTCTCTTTTGGAACAGCGGTTGACGGTCGCGGGTCACAGCTTGCTGGCACGCGGGCTGCTCGAACAGACCCCGACGAAGGATGGTATGCAGCCCTTGCCTGCGCTGCGCGACCTGTTCGCGCAGATCGTGGACGCGCCGCTGTTCTTCCAATACGCTCGGCCGACGACTGCCGGCGCGCTTTATCTGACGAACGGCAACGTGATCGTGCAGGAGAGTCGCCACCAGGTCGTCTATGACTTCTGGGTATACCCGCGCGCCGAAGCGATCCTTCGTCTCGCCGAGCGGTTGGGATTGCCTGCGCCGGAGGGAGGCGAGCTACCGGCTCCGGCTGCCCAAGTCACGCCGGCCCTGTTCGCGCGCGTTCTCGAGCAGGCCGGCGTCAGCCCCACCGATGCGGCCGTCAACCTAGTTGCGGCAGGATTCGAGTCCAGCAGCGCTCGCGCGCTGGTGCGCGCGCTGAGCGATGCCGGCAAGCGTGGCGAGGTGACCTTGCTCAGCACTGCAGGGGGGGACACGGCAGCCCTGCAACTCTCCGGCTGGCGTTTTGTCCGTGACACAGAGGTCCTGTGGTGGTTTCCCATCGGCCGCCCCGACCAGGTGTTGCCTGCGTATCAGCTCACGCCTGCTCAGAGCGCCGATCTTCTGGCAACCTGGTTCGCTCAAGTCGAGCAGATCTTGGCCCAGCTCGGTCGAGCAACCGCCGGAGAAAGTTCTCCGCCGATCGTCAAGCAAGGCACGACAGACTCGGATAAGGTGGAAGGCGTAGCGTAAAGCTGCGCAGCGAATCCAAAATCTACGATAAGGAGGACAAGCCATGGACGTAATTCGAGTTGACTATGACGCAATGTATCGTGTCGCCGGGGTTTTCAACCAGCGGGCGAGTGATGTCGAGGGCATCCTGCGCGCATTGGAGGGGCGCATCCAGCAACTCGATGCTAGCTGGGATGGCATCGCCGAGCAGGCCTTCAGGCAGGAATGGGATTCATGTCGCCGCAAGCTCGCCGATACGCCTAGGATGCTGCAGGAAATTTCGTCGGCGCTCACCCGCATCGCCGATGAAATTCGGCAGGCCGAGGAGCGCATGCGCGCTCAAATACCGAACATCGTGCAATCCGACAACCGGTAGTTGTAGTTAGGCATCTCTACTTGAGAATAGGAGGTAGACCGATGGCTCAGATTCGCATGACATATTCCGAAATGCGCCAGGTGGCCAGCGACTTCGGGAATCGGGCGGCTGAAGTCGAGCAGATTTTGGCCGATCTCAACCGCCAGGCCGAAGATCTGCTCAACATCTGGGAAGGGGCTGCAGAGGCGGCGTTCACCACCGAGCTGCGCAACTGTCAGGCCAAACTCAAGGACACGCCGCCGATGCTGCGCGAAATCAGCGAGGCCCTGCGCCGCACGGCCGACGAGATTGAAGCGGCTGAGAATCAGGCCAGGAGCATCGCGCAGAGCACGATCGTCTCTGACAATCGCTAGACCGATTGGCCCTACTAGTTTGCTCAGCCGATCGTCGGTTCGACGAGTCGGCTGAGCAGCCATTCCGCGCTTCGTCAGCTGGCTCACTATGTCGGATGAGTTACTGCCCTTCGTGCTCATCGCTGTACTGCTGCTGGTACTGGCAGGGCTAACTGCGCGCCTAATTTGGATCTTCGCTACACGGGGAAAGGGCCAAAGCATCCATCCAACCTACAGATTGGTTGTCCTAGATGGCCAACATAAAGGCAAGCAGTTCCCCATCAATCGCACACCCTTCTATATCGGGCGAGATGGTTCATGCGCGGTGTGCCTGACAAACGAACCGACCGTCTCTCGTCGCCATGCACGCATCGAGCTGGATCGTGGCAAGTTGATCCTCGTAGACCAGAGCATAAACGGCGTCTACATTGACGGGCAGCGAATCTTTCAGAGGGCTCTAATGCCCGGTGATCGCTTTCGCATTGGCCGCACGGTCTTCGGAGTGGCGAACAGCAGTGGTGTTTTGCCGCCTCAGCCTGTGAGGTCCAATCTCAACTCACCCTCATTGCTGCTGCAGCGCAGCGCTCTCGCGCGACACTACGACATTGTTGGCCAGGTCGGTAAGGGCGCATTTATGACCGTGTATCGCGCTATTGATCGTCGCACCGGTCAGACGGTGGCGCTCAAAGTGCTTACGGTGCAATCCGATAGCCTAATGCAATACATGCGTCATAAGATGCGCGACTGGCTGTACAAGGGATTGGGCTTGTCTCATCCCCATTGCGTGCGCCTGCTCGGCGGAGACGTGGATGGCAATGTGCCTTATCTGGTGGAGGAGTTCATCTCTGGCAAAAGGTTAAGTGAGCAGATGTCCAAGCTGGACAACACCGAATCTCGTGTGCGCGTGATCGGTGAGATTTGCGATGGGCTGTATTTCCTTCACAACAACGGGATCATCCATCGTGACCTGTCGCCTAACAACGTGATGCTCGACGAAACCGGGCGATGCAAGTTGATAGACTTTGGATTGTCGCGCTTCGCGAATCGCCCGCATGTCACCCAGTACGGCACATGGGTCGGCACGCCGACGTACTTTTCGCCCGAGCACGCCAAGCGCGACCCTGACCTGTTGTGTCCGCAGAGCGACCTGTATTCGCTGGGCGTGATCGCCTTTGAATTATTCACCGGCCGTCCGCCGTTCAAGAACGAGCAAGGCAACTTCGAGAGCATCGCCGAAGATCACATCCGCACCCCGCCGCCCAGGCCAACCGCCTTCGCATCGAAAATCCCCCCTTCGATCGAAGCGGCGATCCTGCGAGCGTTGAACAAGCGGCCTGAAGAACGCTTCGCCAATGCCTTAGAGATGGCTCGCGCGTTCGGTTACGCCCAGCCGTTTCACCCCGGCAGTTTCAACCATCAGTCGGTTCAACTTGCCTTTGCTGGATCGGCGTTCAAGGGACCGCTGCGTCTGCGACGACCCGATGGCAGTGTGTTGGCCATCGAGCCGCCCCAGGCGACGATTACGCGCGCGCTGGTTGATCCTAACGACAGCACCATCTCGCGCCGCGAGCACGGCCGGTTCGTGTGTCAGCAAGATGGCTTCTGGCGAATCGAACCGCCGACGACGAAAGGCATGCTGATTTACATTAACGACGTGCTCCTGGACGAGCCCACTTTGCTCAGCAACAATGATCGAATCCAGGTTGGTAAGACGACGTTGATCGTTCTACCGGGGTCGCTAGGGAGGTGAGACCGTGAGATCAAATTCTGTTGTGCTGCATGTTCTTGTCGCTTTGAGTATGTTGATCGCGCTAGCCTCACGCACGGCCCATAGCCAGACCGCAGGTGGGCGCGGCTCGGTGCAGTTGGCCTGTGACGATGATGCGTATCCGACGATTACCTGCACAGCAGCGGTGTTCAGCGACAAAACCGATGTGCCCTTGCGAGGTGTCAGTCAGGACGAAGTGGACGTTCGGCTGGCCGATCGCCAGGACACCTTTGAGGGCCTCACTTGGCAAGAAGTCAGCGAAGGCGCCGTCCCCGTTGGGCTTATTCTGGTCGTTGACTTCAGCGGCGCATTGGGGCGGGCAGCAGAGCGGGTGCGCACCGGCATTGATACGTTTATGCGCGATCTGGCGGTGACCGACGGCCAAACTCCGGAATCGCAGCGCGATGCCATCGGGATTTTGGTCGTCACCGGACCGGTCGAAATCGGCAACGATCCACGCAGCTTGCCGCTCAATCAAACTCGCGAATCCCTCGCGACGCTGGATCGCAACCTCGTGCGCAATATCGTTCGTCAGGCGACGGTCGGACAGGCAACACCGCTTTACGATGCCGTATACAAGGCGATCCTCATGGCCGGCCAAGCGCAGATGCCTCGTCGCGCCGTCGTCATTATCAGCGATGGGCGCGATCAGGGCAGCAGCCGCACGTTCAAGGCCGAAGACACGATCATGCGCGCTGTGAACGACCGCATACCGCTTTTTGCTATCGCCGTCGGTACGTCGCGCTCGGAAGAGTATCTCCGGCGGGCAGTGTTTGAGACGGATGCAACCTTTCATCGCGCCGATGACGCCGAGCAACTCATTCAAGCCCTGGGAGAAATACGTCGTCTATTGAAGACTCAGTATCAGCTGAGCCTGCAAGCCAGGCTGGCTGCAGATAACGCATCGCATTCTCTTGAGGTGCGGGTCACCTCAGGCAACGCAGCCCAGGCGGCTGCGACGGTCATCACGGCGCGGCCTCCGGTGCGGCCGGAGATCATCAGCATTGCCGTGAGTGACAGCGCAGGGCAGCCGGTGGATGTCAGTCAGCCCTTGCCCAAGCCCAGCGTGCGCCTCGAGGCTCAAATCCGCGCGCGCGCCATCTCACGCGTCGAGTTCGAGGTGAACGACAGTGGCAACGTGCTCACGGCGCGCCAACCGCCCTTTGCCGTTGATCTGGACACGCAAAGCCTGAGCAGCGGGCAACCTCATAAACTCGTGGTGCGCGCCTACGGTGTGCCCGACGCGCCGGAAAACCGCGACCAAAAGGAATTCGCTTTCACAGTTGCGGAAAGCCGAGAGCCGGTTAACCTGCCGGCCTTCGGTGAAGTGCCGAGTGGTCGCACGGTGAGCACCGTCCCTTGGTTGGTCGTCGGCGGTTTGGCGCTCTTGGTCGTGATTGCGCTGGTGATCGTCTATGTCACCGCGCGTCGGCGCACCTTTGATGCGACGATCGTGGAGGCCGCTCCGCAGTCTGCGCCGGCAGTCTCCTTTGAGCCTCAGCCGCTCGGCTCAGTGTCTTCGACCGATCGCACGGTGGTCATGTCGGCGCCCAACTCGCTGCCGACGAGCAACCCAACGATCGTTCTCCCGCCAAGCAAGTATCGTCTGGAGGTTCTCGGCGGAGAGCAGCGTGGCCAACAGTTCCCCATCGGCGTCCAGGGCGTTGATCGCGTGCGCGTAGGCCGTGAGCCCGACGGCAGCCCAACATTCATTCGGCTCAGCAGCCCGCACGTCTCGCGTAAGCATGCCGAATTCGTGCTTGAGAACGACAAGGTCTACCTTGTTGATCTCGGCTCGAGCTCGGGCACCTTCCACAATGGGCGCAAGTTACAGACCAGCGAACGCAGCGAGGTTCGTCCCGGTGACCGCATCGTGTTCGCGAATGTTGAAACGGAGGTCAAACCTTGATTCACGCTGTGGCGGGCAAGCAGGCGGCATCGCGTGCGCAGAGGCCGCTCAGGTGGGTGAGCAGCGTCGCCTCGGCGATCGGCGATCGCGACGAGAATCAGGATGCCTACTGGTACAGCGAGCCTATATCGCCGCATGGCGAGCTGGTGTTCGCCGTCGCCGACGGCATGGGCGGTGGGCAATTCGGCGCGTGGGCCGCACAAAGCGCGATCCAGGTCATCGTTAACGCGCTGCACACTGCCCCTGTGCCTGCGGCTGCCTCTGTATCCCCCAGCGACCGGCTTCGCGCAGCAATCGCGCAAGCTAATGCCGTTGTGCATGCCGCGTACACCGGCCAAGCCGATGAACTGGGGAACGCCCCTATGGGCTGCGCGATTGCCGTGTGCCTGCTGAACCAGCACACGCTGACCATTGCCCACGTCGGCGATGTGCGCGTATACCTCTGGCGGCGAGGCCATCTCGCTGCGCTGACCCGGGATCACTCCTGGGCTGTGGCGATGGGCGAGAGCACCGATGCGGGCAGGGTGATGCGCCACGTCCTGTTGCGAGCCGTTGGACCCAGCCCACAAGTTGAACCGGACGTGAAAGATCACCCGATCGAGCCGGGCGATGTCATCGTCGTCTGCACCGACGGCGTGTGGGCCGCCCTGCCCGAAGCGCAAATGGCGCAGCTCATCGCGCGAACCTCGTCCAAATCGCTGGCCGATCAGCTCGTGCAAGCCGCGCATGAACGGGACGCAGGCGATAACGCCACGGCGCTGACGATTGCCCTGCGAGTGGACGATTCGGTTGTGAAGGGGAAGGCTGTTGCGCTGGCTGCCGTTGCTTTACTGATCATGTTCACCGTGCTGGTCGTCTTATCAACAGGGCATCTAGGGCATCTCTTCGGCGGCTCACGCTTGCCGCTCGCGCAAGGCAGCGAGTTGTCTACCGCGCCGCTCCCTACCAACCTCCCTCAGGCAACCGCGATGCCCGGCGACGCAACGACGCCGGCGACAGGCGAAACGCCTTCTGCCACTTTGCTGCCGCAACCGACGACGACGCTTGCCGTGCCGCCAACCATCTTCGTTTGCTCCGATAACGAGTTTAATAACTCGCAGTCGCGGTGCCCCTATTCGGTGAACACGATGCGCCGCCCGCAGGCAATCTACGTCAGCTGGGATCCATCGAGCGCTGAACTCCGCAGCTTGGAGACTCTAAGCAAAGCTTCCACTAAGGGGAAGCCCCAAAGAGTGACGCCAGAGCAGAAGAAGTCGGGTTACATTCGCTTGGAGCCCCGTGCCTTTGGGACATTTCGATCTCGCGCGACCTATGGCGTGCGCCTGTATTTCGCCGGTCTGGTCCAGCCCGCCGAATCCTGGTTCGAGGTTGCGCCATAGGCGCACGATCCGATCGGTGACAGAAATAAAGAAGAGGAGGCTATGAACATGAGTCCGAATCCGGCTGATCAAACGGTTGTGCTTCGCGCCGGCCAGCCCCGGCCGCAGACAAACGGCCCGCGGACGCCGGTGTCTGTGCAGTGGGGGGCGCACACCGATCGCGGGCCGCGCCCCGACAACCAGGACAGTTACAGCTTGCCGCGCGATGCCAAGCAGGACGATCGGCGGTTCGGCACGCTAGTGGTTGTCTGCGACGGTGTGGGCGGCGCTGCTGGCGGCCGAGACGCTGCGCAAATCGCTGCAACCGTCAGCCAGCAGGCCTTCTACAGCGCCGATGGCCCCACCTCGTCGCGCGAGCGCCTGGAATGGGCCATCCAGCAAGCCAACCAGGCGATCATCCGACATGCCGAACGCAGCCATCAGCCCCACATGGCAACTACCATCGTTGCTGCCTGCGTCCAGGCGGATCATCTCTACATCGCGTATGCCGGCGATAGCCGCGCCTACATCTTTCGCAAGGGGCGGCTGCGCCTTCTGACCAGCGACCACAGTGCGGTCGCCGAAGACGCGAACCGTGGGCTTATCGCCATGAGCGAGACGGCGCAGGCCGGTTATCGCAACATTGTCACGCGCTCGCTCGGTGCAATAGCAAATAGCCAGCTGGATCATCGGTTGGAGGTTCTTAAGCCCGGCGACCGCGTGCTGCTGTGTACGGACGGGTTGTACACCGCGCTGAGCGACGAGCAGATCGAGCGAGTGTTGAACCGACCGGTGTCCGCGCAACGGGCAGCAGAGCTGCTCGTCGCCCAGGCGGTTCGCAGCCCGGACGCTAAAGACAACGTCACTGCTGCGGTGCTGGACTACGGGCTGCCCGTAGTTGCCGTCCCTGTCCCCGTCAATTGGAAGCCCCTGTTGTTCTGGCTAAGCCGAGTTGGGTTGGTCGTTGCCCTGGTGGCTGTGGGCCTCATCGCGTGGAGGCTGATCGGCGCTTCGCAACCGGAGCCGCCGCGCGCGTCTGATGCGCCTGCGCGCGTTACAAGAGGACCGGTCGGCAGCAGCTTGTTGCCGGTCGGCGCGAGCGGCGGGCAGGCAACCGCGACATCATTGGCGCCGGTCATGCCCGGGGACGCGAGTGGCAACCCATTGTTGCGGACGACGGCGACGCTCGCCGCGCCCGGCAGCACTCCGACGCGCAATCCGGCAGCGCCGGCGGCCGTCGCACGGACGCCCGTGGCGCAGCCGAGCCCACAGCCGATCTTCTCTACTTCTACCCCGGCCGTCCCGGCTCAGCAACCCGGTTCGACGTTGCCGCCACCCGGCTCGCCGCCTGGACAGCCGCCGCCGACCCATACGTCGGCGCCACTGCCACCGACCAACACGCCGGCGCCACCGCCGACCAACACGCCGGCGCCACCGCCGACCAACACGCCGGCGCCACCGCCGACCAACACGCCGGCGCCACCGCCGACCAATACGCCGGCGCCACCGCCGACCGATACGCCGCCGCCATCGCCGACCGATACGCCGGCGCCATCGCCGACCGACACGCCGCCACCACTGCCGACAACGCCGCCGAAAGGCCCCGGAGACTCACGGCCTTTCAACCGATGATTCGCACGCAACACGGAGGGGGCTATGCAGAATTCGCCGGACAGATATGTGCTCGAGCGACAGATCGGCGGGGGACACCTGAGCGCGGTGTTCATCGCCCGCGATCCGCAAGGGCGCGCCGTCGTGCTCAAGCGGCCGGCCAGCTCGGACGCAGCGCTGGTCGCTAACTTTCAACGCGAAGTCGAGCTGCTCTCGCGGGTCAGGCACCCGAACATTGTGAGCGTCTTGGAATCGCACGCCGGGCCTGATCCGTTCTACGTCATGCCCTTGCTGGAGGGCGAAAGTCTGGAGGCGCGGGTGCGCCGGATGGGGGCGTTGCCGCCGGCGGAGGTCTGCCGCATGGTGGCGCAGATCGCGTCGGCGCTAGATGCGCTGCACGCGCAGGGCATCGTGCATCGCGACGTGACGCCGGCGAACATCATGCTGCTGCAGGACGGGCGGGCGGTGCTGATTGACTTCAGCCTGGCGACGGGAAAGCTGGGGATGCGCGGGCAGGCTGGCGTGGGCACGCCGCTGTATTGCGCGCCGGAGCAGTGGAAGGGGGAGATAACTGCGCCGAGCGCGGATGTGTATGGGCTGGGCGGGGTAGCGTATTTTGCGCTGTGCGGGCAGCCGCCGCACAAGGAGCTGGAGACGGCGGAGCGCACGGCGGAGCAACATCTGCGCAAGCCGATCCGTGCGCTTCACGAGGTGAATCCGGGGGTATCGCGGCGGGTGTCGGCGGTGGTGATGCGTGCGTTGGCGCGTGAGTCGGACAAGCGGTGGAGGACGGCCGGCGTCTTTGCGCGGCAGCTAGAAGCGGCGCTGGCTGAGCAAGCACAGAAGCGGCGCAGCCCACTCGTCGCGGTCGGCGCGCTGCTGGCTGGGTTGGCACTGGCAGTTCTTGCGGCAGCGATATGGCTCTCACTGAGCCCCGGTTGGGGAGGAGAATCGCCACAGCTGGCATCCTCACCGATGGAGCTGCCGCCCTTCGCTACCGTCCCGCCGCGGAGGACGGTCTTGCGCGACACGATGGCGAGGTTCGTGGTAGCGACGCCGCTGCCCACGGTTACCCTAGAAACCCGGCTTGCGACAGAAAAGCGCGCGACGCAGAAGCCCACGGTGACCCCTCTTGCCGATCCCACACCAGAGCAACAAGCTGCAGCACAGGTGGTGTCTCCTACCCAAACACCACGCCTCAACCTGAATTTAGAATTCAGAGCCGTAAGCGGTCAGGAGCACTGGGGAATGCCTACGAGCCCTGATGGCTGCAGCCAGTTCGATGACCGCCAACCGGTATGGCGCTACAAGGTCACCTTGACCATTCGCAACGCCGGCAAGACCGCGCTGACGAACTGGTCGGTCAAGCTTTTCAACCAGGGCAAGCCGCTGAATACTTGTTTACTGTATGGTCGCTACGATCCGATCCCGCCTGGCCAAACGCTTCAAGTTGAAGTCGCTGCCTTTCTGACTGCCGATCCTGTCGTGCAGGCTCACGTGATCAGCGGCGGCAGAACGTGGCGGTTATGTTTCACGGGCACAGTGGGCGTTCCGTGTTAGAAGAGCGTAGGGAGAATGGATCAGGCATCCGCATTCTCGCTTCCATCTGAAGTCGTGCGCGGTCTCGAGGCGCGCGGGATTGTGTTAGTTCGCCTCATCGCTGCCGGTGGGATGAGCGAAGTATACGAAGGGACGCGCGAGAAGCGGCGCGTGGCGATCAAATTGTTCCGCGCGGCGTCACAAACCAGCCGACATCTGGCTCAGGCGCTCGTGCACGAAGCGGAGCTGATGCGGCGTTTGAGTCATCCTAACCTCATCGAGGTGCTCGACGCCGGTCAGTTGAGTGCCGATACGTATTACGTGGTCATGCCGTATGCGGCCGGCGGCACGCTGCGACAACGATTAGCCGACCTACGCGCACAGGGCAGAGCGATGAGTGAGCGAGAGGCGCTGCAGGTCGCGCATGGCGTGGCCAGCGCGTTAGAGCATGTTCACACTCAGGGTGTTATCCATCGCGATATCAAGCCGAGCAACATCCTGTTTATGACGTCGCGATCCGGAGTGAAGCTCGCCGACTTCGGGGTCGCTACGGAAGTGGAAGAAGAGCTTGCGCGCGGGAGCGCAACTGGCCGTCCGATTGTGCTTGGAACGCCCGAATACGCAGCGCCGGAGCTGACGCGCGGGCGCGCCGACGTGCGCAGCGATCTGTATGCGTTAGGGATTGTGCTTTATGAGATGCTAGCGGGTGCGCCTCCTTTTCGCGGTCAGTCGCTGAACGAGATGATTGAATTACACGCTACCGCGCAGCTCCCGCCCTTGCCCCGTTGGGTCTCTCGGGAGACGCTTAACGTCATTGCGATGGCGACGGCGAAGAATCCCCTCTATCGCTTCCAGAGCGCGCGCGACATGCGCAAAGCGATTGAGCGGGCGATCGCTTGGCTGCCTGCCCGGCAACTAGGCCGCGACCTGGGACGAGGGGCGCGCCGCTTCGTCCTTCCCCTCCTTGCCATCCTAGGGAGCACGGCGCTCTTGCTGGCCTGTGCGTCCGTCATATTGACGATGGTTCTGGCGAGTCACCTTGAAGCCTACCTAAGCGCGGAACAGACCTGGTCTTTGCCACCCATTGGCGTGGAGAACCGCCTGTCGCAGCTCGAGGCGAAGCGCGTCGTTGGCCGGGCAGTTGAGCATGCTAGCCGAGGGCTGGTGACTGTATCGGACGTTGTGTTCGGCCCAACCAGCAATCGGGTGGAGCTGAAGCTCAGCGTGTTCTCGGCCGAGCCGACGAGCGTGGTGATCTGGCTGACGGCATCGGATGGCATTCCCGGCATTGCCATAGCCAGCATCGGTTCAGTGCGCCCGCCGGTGATCAGCGATGTGGTTGAGGATGCAGTCAATCGCGGTGTAGTTACGGCATGGCAGAGCCTTGGCTGCCGGTTGCGCAGTCTGGCAATCACCCCGGATGGAGAGATGATTTACATTCTGACGGAGTCGCAGCGTTCCCATTCCCGCTGATGCGCTGCAGCAGGGAGGAATAAGTCTTGGTCCGACGCATCCTGCTTCGAGTGACGTATGCCGGCAAAGAACGGTTGATCGAGGCTCCCGCCAATTTATCCGTTGGGAGGCTCGCCGAGATCGTCGGCCAGGCTTTTGCTCCCTTCGGATCATCTGCAGACGGCGTGAGATACGAGCTACGCAGTGCCGGAATCTCGTTGCCGGAGAACGACCGGATCGGCCGAGTGTGCGTCTCGATCCAGCCCGGTCGAGCGTTGGAGTTGCACGTTGTGCGCGAGCGCGAACCGGCACCTGCCGAGTCCACCGTCCCGGCCTTACAACAAGGATCGCTGAGCGACGTCGTCTGGGTGCTGGGAGGTCGCGCCCTTGCTGCTGCCGGCGCGTGGGGCGTGTACTTATGGGATGCCGAGACACAGCGATGGCAGGAGAAGCCCGCTGTGACGTTGCCCGTCCTTCACGTAGCGGCTTACGAGCGCTTCCTGGTTTGCATAGATAAGCAGGGCATGGTCGCTGTGCGGGTGTTTGATGATGCCAAGCAGAGCTGGCATGGCCGTGCCCACTTGCGTCTGACGAATCGCGCGATCACCGGCATCGCACTTAGCAAAAGCAAGCTTGCGCTGGGCGCAGAACAGGGCAACCTATACTGGCTAAGCTTCCCCGACCTCGAAGGGCTTTGGGAGTCCCCGCCTAAGTCTTATGCGCCGGTGCGGCTCATGCACTGGATCAATGACCAACACTGCTTGAGCCTACAAGCAGACGGCGTCTTAGCGATTTGGCGTCCCGATGAAATGCAACTCGCTTTTGAGAGTCGTTTGAGTATGCCTGCCGGCATCATCGGTGCCGCGAATGTGGGCGGGGTGAGCGCAAATGCGGAATGGATCCTCATGATGCTTGCGGAGCCGATGCGCTGGGTATGGGTTACGCTGGGATGCGATCCCATTACTCTGGACACGGCAGATGCGCTGCCATCTTCGGGCCAGCCGATCTCGATGGTCTACGGCAGCAAGTCGCGCTTGGTCTGGGTTGGGTTCAGCGACGGGGTCGTGCAGGCTTGGTCCGTGCGCGACGCCGGTCAGCCGCTTGAGCATCGCGCGCGCTACCATCTGGGCATCTCTCGTTTGCGAAAGGTATTGCTCAGCCGAGACGAACAATGCTTAATCAGCATTGACGGTAACAACCAAATTGGCCTGCACGCGATTCAGAATCTCCAGGTTCAATGAGTTCAGCGCCACAACATTCCCCCTTTATCGAGGCTCAGCTAGAGGCGGAGTTCGACATTCGTCCCCCCTCGCCGCCGCCTACTCGCCTAGCGATGAATGTCATGCTCATCCTGTTGCCCGCCGTGTTCATGGGCCTATCTGCAATTGCGATGTTGCTTGTTGCGCTGACCAGCGCAGCGGCGCCGGCTCAACTGCTCATGAACTTTGCCATGGTGGGCTTCATGCTCATGTCGGTGGTGACGGGCTGGTTGAACTACCGCTCTCAGCAACAGCAACACGAGCAGGCGGCTGCAGAACGACGCTATCGCTACCTGGACTACTTGCGCCGTCGCGAGGCGGAGCTGGAACAGATACTGCATGCCTACGTGATTCAGCGCCGTGAACGCTACTTGCGGGCGAGTGAGTGTTATCAAGCCGCCTTGCGGCACGAGGCGATCTTGTGGCAGCGGGATGTGCGTCATGCAGACTTCCTGGCCATCCGCTGCGGGCTGGGTACGATGCCGTCTCCCGTCAAGGTCACGCTCCAAGAGCCGGATCCGAGCCAGCCGCAGGACGAGCTCTTTGACGAGGCAAAACGCGTCCAAGAAAAGGGGCGGCTGGTCAAGGATGTGCCGCTGGTGTTGCCCCTATCCTCGCTCAACATCGTAGGCTTGATCGGGCGACCGGATGAGGTGCACGCGATGGCTGCTGGTTGGATCGCGCAGATTGCAGCGCTGCATGCGCCCGGCAGCGTGTATCTAGCCGGCGCGCTTCCGATTGGCGATGCACAAGGCGCGCGTTGGCGCTGGCTGCGCTGGCTTCCGCACACTTGGACTCCCGGACGAGAGAATTGCCTGCTCGCTACCACATCGCGCGGCGTGCGCGCTCTGGTGGGGCAATTGGATGAGCTGTGTCGTGAATTTGCGGTTTCGGCCGATCGCGATCAGGCCGCGCTGCAGCCGCACGTAGTGATCTTCGTTGACCTGGATATGCTTCCTGAGGCGGATGACGAGTTTCGACCGCTGATCGTCAGCCGGCCGAACGTACACCTGGTCGTGATGGCCGGCAATGCCGCGTTACTGCCTCGAGAGTGCAATTGGATCGTCGAGTGCGGCCCTGCAGGGTTCATCCGGCGTATTCAGCCTGTTGCGACGGCCAACCTGCGCCCCGACGTGCCGCTCCCGCCTACCGAGTTGGAGCTTTTTGCCGAGACGCTGATGCGCTTCTGGGAGCGGGAATCTCAGGACGACAAGAGCGAGGCCGCAGGCACCACGGTCACGCTGCTTCAGCTGTGGGAAGATGAATCACGACGGATCAACAGCGTTGAGGATATTGACATTGCCGAGGCCTGGCGACATAACCTGCCCTTCGAGGCCAAGCGCCAGACGCTGGCCGTGCCGATCGGGCGTGACGAGAGCGGCGCCCTTGTGTATCTGAACTTGCATGACCGCGATGATCCCAGCGGTCAGCTCAGCCATGGACCACATGGGCTGGTGGCCGGGGCGACCGGCGCGGGCAAGAGTGAGCTGCTACAGTCGTTGATCGCGTCACTTGCAGCTCACTTCAGCCCCGAAGTCATTTCCTTTTTGCTGGTGGACTACAAAGGCGGCGGCACGGTCGAGGTCTTCAGGGGCATGCCTCACGTTGCCGGCATTATCACGAACCTGGCAGATGAGAGCCTCTCTCAGCGGGCGCTGCTTGCGCTGCAGAGCGAGGTGCAACGTCGCCAAGAGCGCTTTCAGCAGATCGGGGTGAATTACATAGACGAGTATCAACGTCGTCGGGCGCGTGACGGTCGCGCGCTTCTTCCTCCGATGCCTCGTCTGGTCATCATCGTGGATGAGTTTGCCGAGTTGGCGCAGAATCAGCCTGAGTTCATCCGCCAACTCGTGCGCACGGCGCGCATCGGGCGCAGCCTGGGCGTGCACCTCATACTCGCCACTCAGAAGCCCAGCGGCGTCGTCAATGATCAGATTTGGAGTAACTCGCGTTTCCGCATTTGTTTGCGCGTCGAAAGTCCTGCCGACAGCAACGATATGCTGAAGCGGCCTGACGCGGCACGGCTAACCCGCTCCGGACAAGCCTATTTGCAGGTGGGGAGCGGCGAGATCTTTCTCCGCTTTCAAGCTGCTTACGCCAATGCGCCTTATACGGATGGCGTCCTCGATCTCGCCGAGCCAGTGTTTGAGGTTGAGCTGGATGGCCATCGGCGGCCGCTGGTGCCGGCGACGCGCGCGCGGCGTGCCGATCAAACCCAACTAACCGCCCTCGTTAGACATATCTGCGACACTGCCCAACGGCTCAACCTGCAGCCCGTAGATCAGATTTGGATTTCACCTTTGCCCGATCCTGAGGATAGCGATCAGGCGCTGGCCCTGCTTGACAAGGTAGCGGGCGAACCACTGCTCAAGCCGCTGTTCTATCCTCCGGACTCCGGATGGGATGAGTCCAAACAGTGCTGGCGTCCCGCGCAGCGTTGGCTGAGACCGATAGTCGGCCTGATGGATGATCCGCGCAATCGGTTACAAGAGCCGCTGTGTATCCCGCTAGGCGAACCGCCGGCGCACCTGCTGGTCTACGGGATGCCGAGCAGCGGTAAGACGACATTCCTGTTGACCTTGGCGGTGAGTTTGCTGTTGGATCACACACCGGAAGAGGTCAACCTCTACGTGCTCGACTTCGGTGCGCGGGCGTTGGGCGTGCTTAACGAATTCCCGCATACCGCCGACGTCATCTTCCGAGGTGATAGGGAGAAGGTCGAGCGTCTATTTAAGATTTTGCAGTCCGAAGTCGAGCAACGCAGGCGGCTCTTCGCCGAGGTCGGCGTGTCAAACTTCCGCGCTTACTTAGACCATCAGCGAAGTCATTCGTCGCACGGCGCGCCGCTCCCTGCAATTGTGGTGTTGATAGACGGTTATTCCGCTTTTGCCGAGGGGCACTCCGAACAGGATACGCAGCTCGAGCAACTGATGCGTGAATGCGCCGGCCAAGGCATTCACTTTGTCCTCGCCGGCAGCAGCGCAATATCCATTAAGCCACGCATCGCTGCGAACGCGGCATTGGCGGTCACCTTCCAACAGACAGACGCAGGCGATTACGCTTCCATCGTCGGTCGCGTCATGATCCGCCCTGCTGCTTTGCCCGGTCGCGGGCTCGTGCGCCGCAGTCCGCCGCTGGAGTTTCAGACCGCGCTGCCGGTGCGCGCCGGGTCTGAGGCCGAACAGACCGAGCGCTTGCGTGCCTTGGGCAAGCGTATGCGCGACGCCTGGAGAGGACCGACGCCCTCTCCGGTGCCTACTTTGCCCGACCTGTTGCCGCTGTGCGATCTGCTTCATTCGGCGACCAGGATGCCCGCGATCACCGATCCGCCGATTGCGATGAGCACGGATATGCTCAGCCCGTTCAGCGTGTCGCTGTCAAAGGACGGTCCGCACTTCCTGATTTTTGGTCCGCCCCAGGGCGGCAAGACGACGTTGTTGCTCAGCTGGTTGCTAGCCTTGGCGGAATATCATCCGCCTGAATCATTGCGCCTGTTTCTGTGCGATCTGGGTCCGTTCCCTGCCGAAGGACTGGGCCTGTTGAAAGATCTACCGCACTGCGCTTCGTTCGTGCAGGGCATGGCCGACCTGGAGCCAGTGCTTGCTGATCTCAACAAAGAAATTGCCCGGCGTTACCTCTCCAAGGAGAGCCTGCAAGACGCGCCGACCCTTATCTTCGCCCTAGATAGTCTGCCTAGGCTCACCAAATCGCCCCCGCCCTGGTTCGCGGATCAAATGCTGAAACTCGTTCAGCAGTCGAGGGGATGCAAAGTTCATGTGCTGGTTGCCATTGGCGAAGATGTGCTTGGGCGCGCATATGACCAAGAATGGCTTGAATTGATGAAAGGTCTGCGCTCGGGGTTTCTAGTTGGCGCCTCACAAAGTAACGCCATGAGCATGCGGATGCCGCCGGGTGAAGCGCAGCGCGTTACGCCGCCGGGGTTCGGTTACTTTAGCTCGCCAAGACGCACGCTGGCCGTGCGCGTCAAAATCGCCAATCCTTTCGTCGGCTCCGTTAGCTTGCCTAACTGGGCGAAGTTAATCGCCGGACGCTATGCAGCCGATTATTCTCCGGACGATCGGCGCGCGCTCCATCAGGAGCAGTAGCCTCTGTCGAGGACATGGCCGAGAATGCTGCACCGGTTCGCACGGCGCGTCGCCCGGGTAGGGCGGCGAAAGCCGATGCGTCCCGCGCGAACTGCGGCACAAGAAGCGCGCTGCGATACAATCTTTAAGAGATTATTGTGCCGAGATGCACAGTAACCCGCGCGGCGAAGCTGTCATCGCGCGATCCAGAAACTGTGATCCGGAGGGTGATCCATGACGATCCACGATCCGTTGTGCTCGGCGTCGGCGACGTCTATGGCAAGCGGCGCCGATGCGTCTGCGCCGTT